>SVSN01000017.1 GCA_015064285.1 Oscillospiraceae bacterium
ATCTGAACCGGCTTCTGTCGGATGACACCCTGTATTTTCCCAACTATTACTACCAGATCGGCGGCGGCAACACGGCGGATGCGGAGTTTGCGGTGAACAATTCCCTCTTCCCGCCGGAATCCCAGGCTGCATATGTCCGGTATACCGACAATAATTACTACGGTCTGCCGTTTCTGCTGAAAGAAAACGGTTACAGCGGCGCTCATGTTTTCCACAATTATAAAGGGGATTTCTGGAACCGGCGGAATGCCTATCCTCTGCAGGGCTTTGATTCCTATACAGCGCTGGAAGACTTTGAGGAAATCGATCCCTTCCCCATGGGTATTTCCGACCGGCAGATGTTTACCCAGTCCATGCAGTATCTGACCACATGGGAAGAACCTTACTATGCCTTTTACATCACTGTATCTTCCCACCATCCCTATGCGCTCCCTCTGAAGGATCGTCACATTGCGCTGAAACCGGAAGATGAAGCCACGCTGTTCGGACTGTACATCCAGTCTGTAAATTATGTAGACCGGGTACTTGGAGAATGGCTGGATATGCTTCGAGAAGAAGGTCTTTACGACAACTCCATCTTTGTTCTCTACGGCGACCATTATGCCCTTACCAACACAGATGCACAGATTTCATCGCAGGTATCCTCCATGCTGGGACGAAGTTATACCATTTATGATGTGTTCAACGTGCCCATGCTGATTCATATTCCCGGCAGCGGAGTTTCTGAAACCATTACCACCGCCGGCGGCCACATAGATGTGCTGCCTACCCTGCTTTGCCTGCTGGGTATAGATAAAGTGAAAACCGTCATGTTCGGGCAGAATCTGCTGACCGCTGAAGCCGGATTTGTCTGTGAACAGACCCACATGTCCATTGGCTCCTTCATTGATGATGAGGTATTCTTCAAGAAACCGCACAATAACATTCTGACCAATTATTCTGTATATGAGCGGAGAACCATGGCTGTACTCTCCCCGGAGCCTTATTATGACCGTTCTTATGCAGCTGCAAAAAAGATCGAAGACTGTGCCGTTTTGATGTCAACCAACGATCTTTTCCTTCCGTAATTCCATTTTCAAAACCACTTTCCCTTCTTTAATATGTTGCATTTGTCACTGTTTTTGTACATTTTATGACAAAGTTCATCATTTTCTACTGTCATCTCCTTAACAGGCGAACATATTTTTCTTGTCAATAGTTTTTTGAAAAAAACTTCAAAAACAGCATTATCCATAAATTTGATGCTCGAAATTTGGTTCTAATTATCCTAAACAGGTCTTGACAAAAAGAACTTTATCGATTATAATATACAACGTACTGAGGCAACAAAATTTGACACCACAATATATTGTGGTGTTTTTATTGCCAGATAACGACAGAATGTGAACAGACACCCCCGGCAGCTCATTTCAAGCTGCCATTTATGCTGTCTTTCGATACGAACATTGAGATATGGAGATAGATTATGCTGACCACAATCCGAAAGCGGGACGGCCGTGAAGTCCCCTTTTCCCTGGAAAAGATAGCCAACGCGATTTTCCGTGCGGCACAGGCTGTAGGCGGAAGCGATTATAAGGAATCCCTGGCACTGGCTCAGGAGGTTTCCGTGCGCCTGTCAAAAGAACATGACGGCGAAGTTCCTTCCGTAGAGTCTATCCAGGATACCGTGGAATGGGTTCTGGTCAAGCACGGTCATGTACGGACAGCCAAAGAATATATCCTGTACCGTGCACAGCGTACCAAGGTTCGTGAGATGAACACACACCTGATGAAAACTTTCGAGGATCTGACATTCCGTTCTGCCCTGGAAAGTGATATCAAGCGTGAGAACGCCAATATTGACGGCGATACCGCCATGGGAACCATGCTGAAGTACGGTTCTGAAGGGGCAAAGCAGTTCTACGACCTGTACGTTCTGGATCCGGTACATGCGAAGGCGCATAAGGAAGGCGATATCCATATTCACGATCTGGATTTCTACGGCCTGACTACCACCTGCTGCCAGATCGACCTGATCAAGCTCTTCGACGGTGGTTTTGCTACCGGACAGAGCCAGAACATCCGGGAACCCAAAGATATTATGTCCTACGCTGCTCTGGCCTGCATTGCTATTCAGGCAAACCAGAACGATCAGCACGGCGGCCAGTCCATTCCCAACTTTGAATATGCCATGGCCATCGGCGTCCGCAAAACCTATGTGCGCCACCTGACCAGAAACATCGCCAAGGCTCTGGATATGGCAGATGTGCAGATCGACGGTAAGGACGGCGAAGAAGCTGCCGCCGTTCTGCTGAAAAAAATCGAAGAAACCTACGGTGTACATCCCGTGATGGCAGAGGCTGCCGCCATGCAGGACGCACTGGCCAAGGAACTGACCGCTCTGATCGGTGAAACCGGTACCAGAGAAGCCGCTGTAATTGCAAAGTATACAAACAAGGAAATCGAGCGCAGCACCCATCAGGCTATGGAAGCGCTCATTCACAACCTGAACACCATGCATTCCCGCGCCGGTGCGCAGATTCCCTTCTCTTCCCTGAATTACGGTACCGACACCACACCGGAAGGAAGACTGGTCATCCGCGCTCTGCTGGATGCCACCAATGCCGGTATGGGCAACGGTGAAACCCCGATCTTCCCCATTCAGATTTTTAAGGTCAAAGAAGGGATCAACTACAATCCTGCCGATCCCAACTACGACCTGTTCCAGCTGGCCTGCAAGGTATCCGCCAAGCGGTTGTTCCCCAACTTCAGCTTCCTGGATGCTCCTTACAATGCACAGTATTACAAACCCGGCAAGCCGGAAACCGAAGTAGCCTATATGGGCTGCCGTACCCGTGTCATTGCCAATGTCAATAAAGATAAAGAAATTGTCAACGGTCGTGGGAACCTGAGTTTCTCCTCCATCAATCTGCCCCGTATTGCCATCAATGCCAACAAAAACATCGACTGGTTCTTCGAAGAACTGGAACGGAAGATCAATCTGGTAATTGACCAGCTTCTGGAACGGTTCCGGGTACAGGCTGCACGCCGTGTACGGAATTATCCCTTCCTGATGGGCGAGGGTGTGTGGCTGGATTCCGAAAAACTGGGCAAAGACGATTTTGTCGGTGAAGTACTGAAACACGGTACGCTGACTGTCGGTTTCATCGGTCTGGCTGAATGTCTGAAAGCACTGACCGGCTTCCACCATGGCGAAAATGAAGATTCTCAGCGTCTGGGTCTGGAAATCATCGGTTTCATGCGCAAGATGATGGACAAGGCTACCGAACAGTACGGTATGAACTTCTCCCTGATCGGTACTCCCGCTGAAGGGCTGTCCGGCCGGTTTGTACGGATTGACAAGCAGAAATACGGCATTATCCCCGGCATTACCGACAGAGAGTATTACACCAACTCTTTCCATGTTCCGGTTTATTACGATATTTCCGCTTACGACAAGATCCGACTGGAAGCGCCTTATCACAACCTGACCAACGGCGGTCACATTACGTACATCGAACTGGATGGGGATCCGCTGGAAAATCTGGATGCCTTTGAAGATATCGTCCGCTGCATGAAAGAATCCGGTATCGGTTACGGTGCCATTAACCATCCTGTTGACCATGACCCGGCCTGCGGATATACCGGCATCATCGGCAACACCTGTCCCGGCTGCGGCAGAGACGAATCCGGAGAAGCTCCATTTGAACGAATCCGCCGGATTACCGGGTATCTGGTAGGTACACTGGATCACTTCAACGATGCCAAGCGCGCGGAAGAACGGGATCGTGTAAAACACGCCGTTCGCAGCGAAATGGAAATGATTTAACTGAACGTAAAAAGCGGCAGTCCCGTGGGATTACCGCTTTTTCTTTGTTTTTATCACAGACTTGCCAGCTCCGCAAGCTGTTCGGTTCTGCTGACGCTCATCACCGGAATGGTGTTTGCTTGTTTCATCAGGTACTGGAGACTCAGAGTATTTACGGAAATGCCGGTCTTGGCTGATTGCGCGAGCAGACTGTTGTACACTTCCCCGTTGGCATCGGTGAGCCAGTCTTTTCTGCCCCGGAATTCTTCCGTTCCGGACCAGCATCCGTTTTCATATACTGCGCCGCACTTCTGCAGTTTTGCAAAGAATCCGTGAGCAACGGAGGAAAACGGGAAGATGCCGAAGCCTTTTTCGACCGCCATCTGCCGCAGGTTTTGATCGACAGCCACCATGCCGTCCGGCGGATTATACTCTTCCGCATTTTCCATAGCCAGACTCCATTCATTGGACACACCGACAAAATAATTCTGCCAGTCTGTACCCATGTAATCAATCGCTGTCTTTACCCGTTCTGCACGGTAGTTGGAAAAACCAAATCTGCAGACTTTTCCGGCTTCCACCTGCTGAACGCAGAAATTCACAATGGTGCGGATATCTGTTTCTTCGTTGTCCCGGTGGAGGAGGCAGATATCCAGTTTGTCCATCCCCAGCGACCGTCGGCTTTCTTCCACATCTCTTGCCATATCGGTTCCCGTAACCCGGCTGATATGCGGTGCTTCGGGCATATAATGGCAGGCTTTGGTGGTGACAACCATATCGGTGATCTGCCGTTCCTTTATCCACCGGCCGATGACAATTTCGGAAGCGTTTATCCGGTCCACGCCCCATCTTCCGTATACATTGGCAGTATCCAGAAACCGACCGCCCATGGCATAGTAGGTGTCCAGAATGGCGAAAGCTTTGTCCACCGGTTCACCGGTCAGCCCGGCAGACCCCATGGAAGCGGTACCGAGACATAAGCAGGACAGCGGCACCGGACAGGTATTCAGTTGGATTTTCCGCATGGCAATTCTCCTGTACTCTTTTTTCTTTAGTATACCATGATGCCGATCCTTTTGCAAGGGTCAGTTTTCCGGTGTCTCCACCGATGCGGTCAGTCCGATGGGATAATCCCCGTATCCCATGCAGCAGGAAATCCCGTTCAGAGTGTCCTTCTGCATCTGCATCAGAGCAAACAGCAGGCAAAGACAGCTGTGGTATATATCTACAATGTCATAGGTTGTACCGAGAACCTTATGTTTGGAAACCTTTTCTGTTACCAATCCGCTTTCCATCAGTTTGTCCAGTGCTGTACGCAGTTCTTCCCCTGAAAGACCCGTTTTTTCTTCCAGTTCGCTGAAACTGATATCACTCATGGAAATAATCGCCATGCAGACCACGGCGGTATCTTTTTCTGCCAGTACTTTGCAAATTTTCCCGGAAAAATCCGCAGTTTCCCGACTCATATGGGTAAAGTATTCCCTTGTGACAAGTGCTCCAAAACCGTTTCCTCCCAGCAACGAAATGCCGCCTTTGCTGGAAATATGAACAGGTTCATCGTACAGTTCAATCGGACCTCTGCCACGCAGATTTCCGCAGGATATTCCATGATGGGCATAGGCAAAAATCTTCAGTGCCGTTTCATAGGATTCCGCACTCATCTGGTATTTCTGTGCTGTCAGGTGAAAAATTTTTTCATAAATATCCTCATATACCACATCTTTTCCGTAAAACAGATAGTCGATGCTTACTTGAAAATACTCCGCCAGTACGGGAATTGTCTGAAAATCCGGTTGGCAGGCTCCTGTTTCCCATTTGGAAACAGCCTGCGGTGATACATTGATTGCCGCAGCCAGCTGTTCCTGGGTCATGCTGTTTTTCTTCCGCAGTTCCGTGATATTTTTTGCTATACAGATTTCTTTCATACTTGTCTCCGTAGTTGGATTTCCGACAGGCCTTTCGGTTGTTACCAGTATAGCACAACCGGAAAGAGATGTAAACAACGGATATTTCTTGTTACTCTCTTTTGGGTTGTGCTTTTTTCACCTTTCTCTCTTTTAAGTTGTTTTTTACTAGTAAAAAAGACGGTCGGCTTTCGCTTTCCGTCTTTTAATTTTGTCTCAGAAATCAATACCTTCTGGGAGCACCGCCGTTGCCGCCATTGCCCTGGTTATTTCTGCCCTTCTTGAGCATGGTGATGATTTCGTTGAAATCTTCTTCGGAAATGGGTGCGTCGTCGTCAGCAGCAGGAGCTTCCTGAGCAGGCTTTTCTGCAATTGCAGATTCCTTCTTCACAACCTGACCCTTTTCGATCTTGCCGGCAGCTACCATACGCAGGTTGGTATCAGCCATGCTGGCTCTGCCGAAATTCACGGTAACTTCGCTCTTGTTTTCAAAACCGGTAGCGATGATAGTCACCTTCATGGTGTCTTCCAGTTCAGGATCAAATGCAACACCCCAGATAATGTTGGCATCTTCGTGTGCTTCCTGCTGTACCAGAGAGGCAGCGAGATCCACTTCGTCCAGACCGATGTCGGGAGATGCAGTAATGCTGATGATGATACCTCTGGAACCGCTGATGGAAGTTTCCAACAGAGGAGAGGAGATTGCCATTCTGGCAGCCTGTTCGGCCTTGTCCTTGCCAACGGCTTCGCCAACACCCATGTGTGCGTAACCGGCGTCCTTCATGATGGAAGTAACGTCTGCAAAGTCCAGATTGATGAAACCGGGTACATTGATCAGTTCGGTGATGGACTGAACACCGCGGCGGAGTACGTCATCGGATACCTGGAATGCATTCATCATGGTGATCTTTTCCCCAACTTGCTTCAGGCGTTCGTTGGGAATGATGATCAGTGCATCTACAAATTCCTGCAGATTGGCAATACCGGTTTCTGCCTGGGTCATACGGCGCTTACCTTCAAACAGGAAAGGCTTGGTCACGATACCTACGGTGAGGATACCCATTTCTCTTGCAATTCTGGCAACGATGGGAGCAGCGCCTGTCCCGGTACCGCCGCCCATACCGGCAGTTACGAATACCATATCTGCGCCGGCGATAGCGTTCTGGATTTCTTCGATGCTTTCTTCAGCAGCCTTTGCCCCGATTTCAGGATTGGAACCGGCGCCGTGGCCCTTGGTGATTTTTTCACCGATGGTGATCTTTTTGGTAACACTGGAGTGTACCAGTGCCTGCATATCCGTATTGATGGCAATAAATTCAACGCCGCGGACATTTTCGGTGATCATACGGTTGACTGCGTTGTTCCCGCCGCCGCCGACACCGATAACCTTTATATTCACACCGCTTTCATACGTATAATCGTCAAGTTCAAATGGCATTCCCTGTGCCCTCCTCGCTTCAATTTTGTTTTCCGGCTGGCCTGAGTGGTCTCCGGCCCCCTTTTTGACTGTCCTGCATTTATATTATGGGCAGTATACTATACTACCTTATATAATATACCAAAAATGTAATTTTTGCAATAGTTTTTGCACATTTAATTTGTTAAAATTCTTACCGAATCCTATGTCATTTCCTTACGGATTGACTGTCAGATCCAGCCGCAGATCCGCTCGTACACTGGCTTCTCCCACCACGCTCAGATTGATCCTCGCAGGTGTATTCTGCGGGAACATAACATCCGAAATAGACTTATTTCCCATTCTCAACTTCATCATCAGATCTGCTGAATTTCCAAGCTGAAGTTCATACATACCGTCACAGTACATAATCAGATCCTGGCTGTCCCGCAAATCCATGTAAGAAATCCGGCCGCTCAGTTCCGAGAGAGCTGTGTCTTCCAGTACCTGTCGGATGTACCGCTCATTACGTGCATCGGCGAATACCAGGGGCCGTCCTGCAACCGCTTCTGTGACTGCGGGCAGTCTGATGAGAATAAACCCATCCGTTTCTTCAGCTGTCAGTGTACCCAACACTCTGAGACCAGCAGAAAGCGCTACAATCTCACCAAAAATATTCGTACAGTATACTGGTTCATCATCTTCCAGAACCAGGGATACTGTTGACGGCATATGCCGTGTAAGTTCTGCCGACCGAATATAAGGACAGTAGAATGTAATCCGTTCAGTAATATCCTCTGCTTTGAAATCGTAGAGATTTGTATCCTCACTAAATCCGGCAGCGGTTATGACTTCACCAGGTGTATACAGATCTGACCCAACTGCATCTACAGAACGAACCACAAACAGAAGTTCATAGATCGCACCGCAGCAGATACCGAAAACCAGAAGTATCACAAGCGCCAGTGTCAGACCCCGGCGGTGTTCCTGTAGTTTTTTATGGAGCAAAGCCTGTTTTTTTGCTGTATCAACATCTCTCTGCCACCGTTCTTCCAGTGTCTCAAAAAGATTTACAAGTCCTTCCATCCAGAGCTTACGATGCTTCTTTACGGCTGCACCACCGGAACCGGGACTGCCTGCCGGTGTACTGAACATACGGGTCTGTCCCTCATCCTGTCTTTCGAATGCAGCATATTTCTGCTTATGTGGTATACTGCCGGCTCCTGCGGCTGATTTGCTGTCTTCAAATACCTGTGTGGTGCTGAAATCGGACGGTACACGATTCGTTTTCGGCTGTGGCGGTATAAATGCACTCTCATCCACAACTTTCCCCATATGTACAGTTCGGCGTCCGCCTGTTTTCGCACTTGCGTAAAACTCTTTCAGATTCCGGTTCATATCCGTATGGATATGTGCCTTTTTCTTATATATACCGGAAAGATCGGATCCACGATGCGGCATAGGTGTGTTTTTCATCCGATGCTGCATGTCGTTTTTGGTGCTGACCCGATCGTATACATACAGAACACGATCGGGCTGCTCCAATCCTTCTCTTCCCGCAGACCTCGCCTCGGGAGCACGGTTATGACCGGCAGCAGTATTCGATTGTCGAGCAAATACGCCCGGATTGTCCATAACCGTTCACCTCCTTTGACAGATCGTCTTGCGCTGTTTTATTTTTTACTCTGTACCAGTTCCATCAGATCTGTGTAAATCCGACGGTTCACATCAGCCAGAGCAAACTTGCGGATCCGCCCGCTCATTTCTGCTCTTTCTGCATCCCCTTCCGGTGAGAGCAGCTTGGTAACCTTTTCTACCAGCGGTGCGGCTTCGCAGTCGTTCAGGTCCTTTTCTTCAAAAAGAAGTGCAGCTCCATCGTCCACCAGGACCTTGGCATTTTTATATTGGTGGTTTTCCGCCACATTGGGAGACGGAATAAAGATGGCGCACTTTCCGGTGGTTGCCAGTTCCGTAACGGTCATGGCACCTGCCCGGTTGATAGTCATATCCGCTGCTGCCATCCGAAGCGGCATATCAAAGATATATTCGGACAGCTGGATATTCTCATATTTGTCCAGTCCCATCTGCCGGAATTTTTCGCTGCATTCTTCCCATTCGATGGAACCTGTGGCATGCATATGGAGCACTTCCGGGTGTTTCGATGTAAAGTCCCGCATCAGATACAGAACCGCATCATTTACTTTTTCCGCACCCATGCTGCCGCCGTAGGACAGAAGCACATATTTGTAAGTTTCCGGAATTTCCAGTTTTTCTCTGGCTTCTTCACGGGACATGGACTTGAAGGAACTCATGACGGGATTGCCCACCTGCATCAGTTTTTCTCTGGGGCAGGTCAGGGTCTCGCCGGTTTTCTCAAAGTTCAGGTAGATCCGATCCACGGACTTCTGCAGCATCTTCACGGCAACACCGGCAATGGCGTTGGATTCGTGCAGTGCAGTAGGTATTCCCATATCGGCGGCGGCTTTCACAACCGGCCAGCACACATAACCGCCGGTTCCCACCACCAGATCGGGAGCAAATTCTTTAATTATTTTCTTAGCCTTTCCCACAGAAGTCAGCGCCAGCCATGCTGTTTTCAGGTTCTGCAGACTCAGGCTCCGCCGGATGCCCTGGATTTCCACATGATACAGCGGATATCCGGCTTTCGGCACCAGTTTGTTTTCAATCCCGCGCTTTGTTCCCACATAGGCAATTTCAGCATCCGGATCGTTCTGTTTTATGGTATTGGCAATGGCAAGAGCAGGATTTACATGTCCTCCTGTGCCGCCGCCTGTCATAAGCACTCTCATAAAAGCTCCTCTGCGGATTATTCCAGCTCAAATTCAAAAGCATCCATGCGCTGTTTTTCTTCCAGATCTTTTCGCTTCATGTAATACTGTCGGGAAATCGAAAGCAGAATGCCCATTTCCCCCAGAAGAACAATCAGGGATGATCCTCCATATGAGAAGAACGGAAGGGATACACCGGTGTTCGGAATAATGTCCGCTACCACGCAGATGTTCATCAGTGCCTGCAGCCCTACATGGGTGCTGATCCCGTATGCTACCAGAGACGAAAACGTATCCGGTGCCCGTGACGCAATGGTATATCCTCGGACAACAAACGCAATGAACAGAACAATCAGGAAGACTGCTCCCAAAAAGCCCAGTTCCTCACACCAGATGGAGAAAATAAAGTCAGTATGTGCTGCAGACACAAAACTGTATTTCTGCCGGCTGTGTCCGAGTCCTACGCCGAACAGACCGCCGGAACCGATGGCGTACAGTCCCTGGGTAGTCTGATACAGTTCATCAAGCTTGTCGGCATTTTCATCTGTAAATGTAGTCAGGCGGCGAAGCGCATATGGGTTAATCGCAACAAAAATAGCTGCTGCCGCCAGCCCCGCTGACCCCATACAAAGCATAGTCCAGCCGAAGTGACATCCGCCTACCAGCATAACAGCCACACCCAGAATCCCGGTAATGGCTGTACCGGACAAATGCTTTTCCAGCAGGATCAGGATACAGGCAACACCGATAAATACACCGGGGCCGATTACGTTGTACGCTAATGTCTGTTTCCAGTTCAGTCTGGCATCAATCTGCGGCTTGAATTTATCCACATACCAGGCCACAATCATGACAAGTGCCACTTTCATGATTTCTGACGGCTGCATGGAGAAGGGACCAATATACAGCCAGCGTTTTGCTTCCCCTTCTGATGCACCCATCACCAGTACCAGGCAAAGCAGCACAATGGCGATGCCGTAGAAAACAAACACGCCCCAGTACTTATACCATGTGTAGGGAACCCGGGATGCAATAAACATAACTATCAATCCGGCAAAAACAAATGCCAGCTGCCGTTTACTGTAATAATGCATATCCAGCCCTTCATTCAGAGCAGAGGGATAACTGGCACTGAATACCATAATAGTACCCAAACATACCAATGTAAGAATCAGACCAAGCATTACTTTGTCCACACCGCCGCGGACTCTGACAATATCTTTCTGCCAGGCTTCTTCTTTTTTGTTGACACGCTCCATGTGCCGTTCCTTATATGCAGCTACAGCAGTGGTCTGAGCGGCTTTTTTTCTTGCTTTTCTGGCTTCTTTTTCAGCCAGCTTTCTCCTCCGTTCCGCTTCTCCGGGATCCACACGAGGACGGCGTCCGGCGTCGGTACGATTGCTGGTTACAGGCCTTCCCTGTCTTGCCGGAGGTCTCTGCTGTGCGCGCTGAGCTGTAAAACGATAATCTTCCTGACGCACAGGAGTCCGTTTGGTTCCAGTCTGTGTTCCGGCCGGACGTGCAGAACTCTTCTGTACTGCCGATCCGTACTGTAAAGAACGCGGAACGCTGCGGCTGCCGGGTACAGACTGACTGCTCGCAGTTCTGCTTACCGGTGCAGGACGGTGGGTACGATTTATGTTTTCCGGATAACGGCGGGCCCGGTTCTGTCCGTATGCGTTTCTGTTTCCGGTATTCTGCATGGACAGGCCCTCCTTTCCGGTTCGGTCTGCAGTTTAATGGAAATTGATCCAGTCGACCAGCGATACAACGCAGGCGATCAGGGTAATGATGCTGGCCATGCAGACGACTTTGATTTCGCTGAAGCCGCATTTTTCAAAGTGATGATGGATCGGCGCCATCTTGAACAGTCTCTTTCCGTGGGTCAGCTTGAAAAAGCCAACCTGCAGGATCACAGAAACGGTTTCCACAATGTACCAGATCCCGAAAACAACCACCAACAGCGGACTATCCATCATGAATGCGCCGCCAACAACCAGTCCGCCAAGGAACAGGGAGCCGGTGTCACCCATGAAAACTCTCGCCGGATAGAAATTGTATACCAGGAATCCGCCGCAGCCGCCGATCAGCAGTGCTCCCAGCAGCAGCAGACCGCTGTCCGGTTCTGCCATACCGTTCAGGAAACCCGCAGCGGCGAAGAACACACCCACAAGCAGAGTCACACTGGAAGCAAGACCGTCCAGACCATCTGTCAGGTTCACACTGTTGATCACGCCGGTCAGCAGAAGCATAGCCAGCACATAATAGAAGATGCCGAGATCCCACTGTGCACCGACGAAAGGTATGTACAAAGTTGTGGAAGGACCGCACACCAGAGTCATCCCCACCAGATACAGCGCTGCGGCAATCACCTGCAGCAGATACTTCTGCCCGGCAGTCAGACCTTCGTTCTGGGCTTTCCGCAGTTTGGCGGAGTCATCGATACAGCCGATCAGACCGCCTGCTACGCCAAGAGCCAGTGTCATGATAAACGGAAGCGTAGAACGGAGCCCATCGGTTACGGCAAAATACACCGATCCGGCAATCCCGGCAACCACAGAAGCAATGATAAAGGCAAAACCGCCCATGGTGGGGGTACCTTCTTTGCTCTTATGCCAACGGGGACCGATATCCAGAATCTTCTGACCCATTTTCTTACTTTTCAAAAACGGAATCAGTTTACGGGAAATGGCAACCGTCAGACCGAATGTCAGCGCCAGCGCCAGAACAAACGCGATTTTATAATTCATGATTTTCCTCAGTTCCGGAATTATTTCTTACCGGTTTTCTTCTGCCGGCGTTTCTTCATACATTCGATAATCCGCTCTGCCTGTACAGCACGGCTTGCTTTCACCAGAAGTACGTCACCGGGATGCAGTGCCGTCAGTACCATATCCGCCATGACCTGTGCGTCTCTGGTATCCAGTGCCACATATACATTATCGGCACGGATCCCTTTCTTGATCGCCGCTTCAGCAACGATGTCCGCCATCATGCCATAGCAAAACAGCTTCTGTACCTGCATCTGTGCGGCATACTGTCCCAGCTGATCGTGCATAAGACGGGAGTATTCCCCAAGTTCCAGCATATCGCCCAGCAGCGCCGCCGGTCTTGCCCCCTTCTTGGATGCGATGGAAACCAGCACGTCAATAGCAGCCCGCATGGATTCGGGACTTGCGTTGTAACAGTCGTCAATGATGGTAATGCCGCCCACTTCGTAGATCTTCTGCCGCATATCGGCACCTACGAAAGATTTAAGACCACGGCGGATCTGTTCATCGGTCATTCCCAGCATCACGCCAACGGCGTATGCAGTCAGGGAATTGTACACATTATGTTTTCCCAGCGCCGGGATTTCCACATTGGTAACGGCTTTGTTGTCGTAAATCAGATCATAGACGATTCCATCCAGCTTCTGCCGGATATTCACCGCACGGAAATCACCGTTCCGGTTGTAGATACTCATGATGGTCGGCTTGGGATCCATCTGTTCATACTGCTCGAACAGCAGCGGTTCATCGGCGTTCAGCAGCAGCTTGCCGTTTTCTCCAAGTCCAAGCCGGATTTCCATTTTGGCCCGGCAGATGTTCTCTCTGGTGCCGAGAGTAGCCAGGTGAGAGGTACCGATATTGGTAACAATGGCGATATCGGGACGAACCAGCTTTGTCATATACTCGATCTCGCCCAGTGCGCTCATACCCATTTCGATAACAGATACCTGATCATCAGGCGAGAGATCGAAGATGGTCAGAGGCATACCCAGTTCGTTATTCAGATTTCCTCTGGTTTTATGCGTCTTGAAAGCGGCAGAAGCCACTGCAGCAACGAATTCCTTGGTGGTTGTTTTCCCAACACTGCCTGTAATGGCAACAAAGGTAGCTTTGGAGAAACCTCTGTACCATCCGGCCAGGGTTCCAAGGGCTTCAACCACGTTTTCTACAACGACAGCGCAGAAAGGCAAACCGCATTTTTGAGCATTTTCCGGCACGCGGCTGCAGAAGAAACAGGTGGAACCCAGACGTGCCGCTTCTGCAATAAAGTCGCATCCGTCTACCCGGCTACCCTTTATGGCGCAGAAAATCACGCCGGCTGCCGCTTCCTTGGAATTTGTAGTCAGTCCTGTCTGTGGCATATCTGCAGGACAGTTATTATATATTTCCAGTTTTCCGCCCACCACGGACGCAATTTCTTCCGCGCTCAGGGCCTTCAGTTTCAATTCAACACTCATTCTTTTTTCTGACGCGCCTTTCTGAAAAACCGTTCTCTATCATATGCGTACCGAACCGGATACGCGAATCTTCTTGAATTACCGCAGCATTTCAGTTTCGGGAGGATACTGCTTCCCGTACGATGGCACATTCGTCAAAGGGAATTCTGACGCCGCCACGTATTTCATAAGTTTCATGTCCTTTCCCGCAGAGGAGAATCATCTCGTCTGCTTCTGCTTCCCGGATCACCTGTCGGATGGCTTCCCGTCTGTCCGGAATTACCTCCGCCGGTGGATTTTCCTGCATTCCTTCCAGTATATCGGAAAGAATCTTATCAGGGTTTTCGTTTCTGGGATTGTCGCCTGTCAGTACCGCTTTGTCGGCGTACCGTCCGGCTATCTCTCCCATCAGCGGTCGCTTGGACGCATCTCTGTCTCCGCCGCAGCCAAAGAGAACTGTCAGCTTTCCGGAGTGCATTTCCCGCGCCGTACGAAGTATTTCTTCCAGTGCAGCAGGAGTATGTGCATAATCGATGAACACAGTAAACGGAACCTCTTCTCCCAAATCCAGCTTCTGCATCCTGCCTTCCGGCAAAGATACTGTCTGCATAGCTGACCGCACGACCAGCGGATCCACCCCCATACACAGCGCACAACTGACTGCAAGCATGGCGTTTGACATGGAGTACCGACCAACCAACGGGGTTTTTATCCGGAATATGGCATCACTGCCGCAGTACAGAAAGGAAATCCCATCCATACCGTGAGAGGTATACCGCATAGCCGCCGCATCACAAAGTTCGAATTTCTTCGGATCTGTCGTGCAGGTGAGAAATCTGCATCCGGGACATTTCTCCATCAGCTGCAGGCTATAGGGATTATCCGCATTTATGATGCCGGTTTCCGCCATGGAAAAAAGTCTTGCTTTGGCCTCCAGATAGGATTCCATGGTTTTGTGGTAATCCATGTGTTCCGGGGTCAGGTTGGTAAAAAGAGCGATATCCGGCCGGACTGCATCGGTCTTATGCAGCGCCAGCGCATGAGAAGATGCTTCATAGATCAGTGTATCACAGCCTCGCTCACGCATCTGTGCTATGGCACTGTAGAAGTATTCCGGATCCGGTGTAGTCATCGCTCCGGCGGCATCTTCCACGGAGGAACCGCCTTCCGGTATGGAAATCACTTCCCCGTCTGCCATTGTACGGATGGTGGTGAGCATTCCGGGTTTCTTCCCGTCGGCTTTCAGCAGATCCCGCAGCAGAAACGCTGTGGATGTTTTGCCGTTGGAGCCGGTGATACCGATCCTGTGCATCCCTTCTGCCGGATGGTCATACCGGTTGTTCCAGATCAGCGCCTCAGCCAGACGGGTATCCGGTGTGAGGATATAGTCTGTGTCTTCCGGAAGACCTTCCTTTGTTTCTGCCAGCACCACAGCCGCTCCCCTGGCTGTCCCATCGGCCATGAACCTGTGTCCGTCATGCCGGAGACCACGGATACAGATCAGCAGATTGCCTTCTCTGACCCGCCGTGAATCGGATGTAATGCCGGTTACATGTTCGTTTGTAAGTTTTGCTTCGGTGACATGTACGCCACGGAGCAGTTTTGCGATCTCCATACATACCTCCGATGGTTCTGGGGTTTCCCTTTCCGCATCCGGTATTTTTGGAGTCTTTTTGTCAGTCGGTCAGGTCCAGATGCCGCAGCACCACGCTGACCACGGTTCCCTTTGTGACTTTCGTACCTGCCGCCGGAGATTGGCTGATGACGGTGGCCGTATTGCCATTCAGAGATCCTTCAAAAACGGGGTTCAGTCCGGCCTGTACCAGTACTTTATTGGCATTGAATGCCGTCATACCGGTCAGATCGGGAACAGTAATGGAGTCAACGGGCAGTTCTGAACCGGTATACAGGATCAGACGTCCGTCGGTGGCCGAGATCTGGGAACCGGCTGCCGGTACCTGTGCGGTAATGGTGTCGCCGCCGCCGATGATCTCGTATTCAAAACTGCGCCAGCTCAGGTCTGTGATGGTATTTTCCACAGATGCGCCGATGTAGTTTGAAATCGTAACACTCTGGTTTTCCAGCTCTTCTTCTGTGTACTGTGCTTCCACACCGATGTACGGCAGGATAAAGGAGAGCAGATTGGATATATAGGGAGCAGCAACCACGCTGCCGAATACGCTGTCAATAGAAGGTTCGTCTACGATAATGATTGCAGCGATCTGAGGATCGTCTGCAGGTGCATAGGCTACGCAGGATCCCACGCGATAGGATTTTTCACCGTATTCGTCCACTTTGTCCCGCTTTTCGGAAGTACCGGTTTTTGCAGCAACTCTGTATCCTTTAACATACGCATTCTTGGCACCGCCGTCACCGGACACACCCTCTTCCAGGATATCGGTGATCCGTTCGCAAACCTCTTCGGAAACTACCTGACGGACAATTTCCGGCTCATAGCTCTGGATGACATTCCCATCGTCGTCGGTGATTTTGGAGAGAAAATGCGGTGTCACCAGATAACCGCCGTTGGCGATTGCTGCAACTGCACGGAGCTGTTGGATTGCAGTGGTCTTGAAAGTCTGCCCAAAAGAGTACACCGCAAGCGATACATTCCCGAAATCTCTGAGACCGGCGTAAATCCCGCCTACTTCGCCGGGTACATCAATACCGGTTTTTCCCGTATACCCGAAGGATTCAAAATACTCATAGAAACGTTGGTTCCCCACACGAGAAGCAATAGACATCAGTGTAGGGTTACAGGACTGCTGCAGACCCACACGGAAGGATACAACACCATGACCTGTCCGTCTGTGACAGCCGATCGGTTCAGACCAGCCTTCCACCATGGCATATCCGGGGCAGTAGAAAGATTCTTCTTCTGTAACAACCCCTTCTTCAAAGGCCATTGCCGTTGTAACAATCTTGAATGTGGAACCGGGTTCATAGGTTTCCGTGATGGCCTTATTGTTCCACATATTGTACATCAGTTCCTGATAAAGTGTTCTGTATTCCTCAGAGCTCTGATCCATTCCGAACAGTCTGGCTTCTGAAAATTCATCCAGTGTGTACGGATCGTTCAGATCGAAGTTCGGGTATGTACCCATTCCCAGGATACTGCCGTCATTTACATCCATAACAATTCCGGTAACACGGTTACCCGCACCGGATTCCAGAAATGTCTTTTCCAGCTGGTTTTCCAGTTCGTACTGGATGTACATATCAAAAGTAGTAGTTATGTTGTAGCCGTTGGAAGCTTCGATATACCGTTCATACTCAAAGGGCATATCGTTGTTTCTGGCATCCTGCGCCAGAATATACCTGCCGCTGGTACCTTCCAGCAGATTGTTGTAATAGCGCTCCAGACCGTAGATCCCTACGCCTTCGCTGTTGGTAAAGCCGATGGCATGGGCTGCCAGCTCGCCTTTCGGATAGTACCGTTTGGAGGACGCACTGAAGTATATTTCATCACCAAGACTGAACTTTGCAATAAAGTCACGGATGGGCTGCGCTGTGGCATCGTCAACGTTGTTCTTCACAACTTCCCACATCCGGTTTTCCTTGGCAGCTTTCGCCATGATGCTGTCATAATCCGCATCCAGATAAATTGTCAGCACCTGGGCAATCATTTCATCCAACCGGGTACCTCTGTAATGTATCCCCACGGAATCATCATCGAACTCGTATTTCACATCGTTCTTAGGGTCATTGTCCGTCAGCGTTTCGGCATCCTCTTTCATCCGTTCCTGAATATCTTTCGGAGAAAGCACCACATTGTATACAGTAATGTTGGTAGCCAGAATATTGCCGTTTCTGTCAGTGATAATCCCCCGTTCCGGATTTACGGAATATTCGGTTGTTACCTGATTCAGCACCTGACTCTGATAATAATCGTATTCCTTAAGCTGATACCCCGCCAGTTTACCGATAATCACCGCAGCCACAACCAGAATCAGAAAGAATGAAATGACATACCGTTTGTATGTTCTTTTCTCTATGCGGTTTCTGACCTGATTCATAAATATGCTCCATTCTGCGGCCGGAGTGTGTCGGCGGTTCTGTATATATCTTATGCTGCCAGATACCGGAATATGCGTCTGCACAGCCCTGTTCTCCGGCAGTATGGAACAACGAACGGGCTGTCTCACTATTCATCCGTGAAACAACCCATACGCTGCAGGAATTGTCATTCTGGATCCAAGGGCTTTACGTGCCCAGATTTTCGAAAAATCCGGCAAGGGCGGAAACCAGTGAAGAAAGCATGGTTCCCAAAGCACTGTCCGCGATTTTTTCTTCTTCTCCAACCAGATCAATCCGTTCTCCGTCAGACAGGGAAATGTACTTCCGCTGTACTGAATCTTCTTTTACCATGCCCAGCTGGTCAGTGGCGATCTGTTCGATGATCCGTATGTCATTTTTCTCTTCAATCGCAAGTTCCAGTTCGGAAGCAGTATTCTGCAGTCGTGTCAGTTCCCTTTCCAAATCTGCGATATCGTTAGTAGTCTGATAGATCTGGGCTACACTGAACAGGATGGTCACAATCATCATTGTCACCGCCGCCAGCGTCACCAGAAACCCCACAGACAGACCTTTTGTCTGCACCTGTACTTCTCCCTGTCCCGCCGCATTCGCCTGTTCACGGTACTTCCGTGCAGCTTCAGAACGGTTTCTCTTGCCGGCATCAGCAGCATGTCTCTGCTGACTGTTCTGTGAGGCACCGGCAGACCTCTGATAAGTCCCGGAAGCATTTCTGTACGGTGTATACTGACTTTTATCGTAAGTAAAATTCCGGTTCCGGAGTCTGTCACTGAAAGCTTCTTCCGACACGTTTTCCCTGGGATCCTTCCCCATCTGTGCCCTGGCGACCAGTTCCTCCGTGGAAGCAGCTCTGATTCCCTGCAGGTTCCCACCACGGTCTCTGTATTCCTGTCTTAACTTATCCGCCAGACGGTATCCTCCCTGAGGTGTACGACCATACATTACAGATGCCTCCTTTCCGGTTTGATTATGTTTGATGCCTTATTCCCTTTTCAGAGTTTTTCCGCACAGCGCAGCTTTGCACTTCTGGAGCGGGGATTGTTTTCCAGTTCTTCTTCACCCGGAAGAAGGGGTTTTTTGGAAAGCAGCTTAATCTTCGGTTTTCCGCCGCACACACATACGGGGAATTCCGGCGGACAAGTGCATCCTGTGGCAAGTTCTCTGAAAGTCTCCTTGGTAATCCGGTCTTCCAGGGAATGGAACGTGATAACTGCCATTCTGCCGCCGGGTTTCAGCATACCTGCCGCTGCCCGGATGGAAGGGGCGATAGAATCCAGCTCACCGTTGACCTCGATGCGGATCGCCTGAAAGGAACGGCGCGCCGGGTGCTGGGATTCTTTTGCTCTGGCAGCGGAGGGGATTGCACCCGCTACAATGGCTGCCAGTTCGGTTGTGGTTTCAATAGGAGCATCGCTCCGTCTGGTAACAATGGCATGTGCAATACGGCCGGAGAATTTCTCTTCTCCATAGAGCCACAGGATCCGTTTCAGATCATCTTCGCTGTAGGTATTCACCACATCTGCAGCTGTCATACCGCAGGTCTGATCCATCCGCATATCCAGCGGTGCATCCGCAGTGTAGGAAAAACCTCTTGATCTTTCATCCAGCTGGTGGGAGGAAACTCCAAGATCCCACATAACGCCATCGATAGCGTCGATGCCGAGTTCTTTCAGCACATGATCAATCCGGTCGTAGTTGGTCTTGACGATGGTGTGCTTGTCTGCGTAAGGAGCCAGTCTGGCACTGCAGGCCGCAATGGCGTTGTCGTCCCGATCCAGACTGATGATCCGGGAACCCTCCGGCAGTCTCTTTGCGATCTCGAAAGAGTGACCGCCGCCGCCTGCCGTACAGTCCACGTAAATTCCGCCCCGCTCGGGCTGCAGCGCCTGCATACATTCCGCCGCCATGACGGATACGTGATGAAATTCCATTATTGCCTCTTTATCGTTACAGCTTTGCTGTTATATTCTCATGCTGCTCTGCATACGGTATGCATCACAGACCCATTTCTTCCATGAACTCGGTAAAGTTTTCCGGTTCATCATTAAGCTGATTTTCTTCCCAGCGTTCGGCTGCCCAGATCTCCGCATACAGACCGCATCCGGCTGTAACCACATTTTTGGTAATTCCGGCAAACTCCAGCATTTCCTGGGGCAGGATCACACGCCCCTGGGCGTCCGGAATCACTTCCATGGCATTGGAGTATAAATACCGGGTGATGGCACGGCTCTTGGTGGAGGGCATAGCGCTGATTTTGGCAGCATAAGTTGCCCATTCTTCGGCAGAGTACAGACGAAGGCAGTTATCCGTACCCTTCAGGACAGTGATGACCGCACCAAGCTGATCCTTCAGTTTTGCGGGAATGATCAGTCGTCCCTTTGCATCAATCGCGTGGTTGTATTTCCCCATCAGCATGGCCATCACCTCCATTTCGTGGTATTTTATGGGATTCTCCTCCACTCTCCCTGATATTATATAATATCCCATGAAAAAAAACAAGGGGTTTTGCAAAAATATATCCACTAAAATATATTTATATTTCTCTTTTTTCTGCAATGTCCGCCTATTTTCCAGTATTTTCCACGCTTTTTTTTGCGATTCTGTATGCTTTTCCTGCACAAACCGCATTTCCGGACATGTGTTCTTATTATTCCGCCGGCTTTGACAGATATCGCCAGAAAGCTGTAATTTTCACTTTTTCCGATCCATAACCGCAAAACATTTGTTTTCCATATTTTACCATTTCCAACACGATCGGAAGCCGCTCGTGTTCACATTTTTTCTTAATTTCAGAAACAATTATTTTACTTTTCTGGACTAAAATAAGCAAAAAAACAACACCCTGTATATGCGTCACTTTCTGTAAATCCTTCCGAAAGCATCTGCATATCCAGGGTGTATAATTATTCTTTTGGGGTATCGGTAATCTCACCGAGTGCACTATCCAGAAGAGATTCTGTCACTGCAGGATCCGCCCGTCCACCTGTCTGTCGGATCACCCAACCGAGAAGACGCTTCTTCGCAGCCACCTTTCCTTTCAGGAAATCTCCCACTGTTATGGGGTCGGCTTCAATCGCTTCATGTACAAGCGGCATCAGCTTTTCTCTGTCCCGAATCCGAAAAAGTCCCTCTGCTTTCGCTACTGCCGCAGGAGATTCATCGTTTTCCCGTGCGCGTATCACAAGCTGTTTGGCAACGGTACTGTTTACTTCACCGTCCCCCAGCAAATCCGCTGCTTCCGCCAGGTGGTCGGCCCTTACAGGCACATCATCACCTTCCCGCATACCGGGAATCACTTCCCCGATAAGCAGATTTGCAGCCAGTTTCGGATATTTTGTCATTGCAGCAGCTTCTGTGTAGAACGATACAATCTTAGGCGTTTGTATAATCTGCTCCACATCATCTTCTGTCAGAGAAAAAGCTGTTTTCAACGCCGCTTCCCACTCATCAGCCATCTTAGGCATTTGTCTCTCTATATTACCGATATACTCGTCTGTCAGAACGACCGGTGGAATATTCGGTTCCGTGAAATAGCGGTAATCCACAGCGGATTCTTTTTTTCGCATACTTTCTGTGTGACCGGTGTTCTCGTTGAACCGTCTGGTTTCCTGTTCAATCACGCCACCTGCCGTAAGAATATCCACCTGTCTGCGGAATTCTTCTTCAGCAGCTTTGCCTGCAAACTGGATGGAACCAATGTTTTTAATCTCACAACGGGTACCGGTTGTTGCAGATCCCACAGTTTTGACAGACAAATTCACTTCGCAGCGCATGGAACCTTCATTCATCCGGCAATCAGATACACCGGCAAACAACAGTATTTTCCGCAGTTCCGTCAAGTATTCCCGCACCTCTGCGGGATCTGACAGTTCCGGTTCTGATACAATCTCAATCAGTCCTACTCCGCAGCGATTATAATCGATACAAGTCACGCCATCTCTGTGTAGCAGCTTGCCTGCATCTTCTTCCAGATGAATCCGCTGAAGATGAATCTTTTTTCCTTCCATATTATTCAGGACAACATATCCGCCTGTACAGAAGGGTGTGTCATTCTGGGTAATCTGATACCCTTTCGGCAGATCGGGATAAAAATAGTTCTTTCTGTCAAACCAGGTCTCTCTGTGAATCTCACTGTGCAGCGCAATTCCGGCCTGCACCGTTAGTCTGACAGCCTCGGCGTTCAGCTGCGGTAAAGCCCCGGGAAGCCCCATGCACACCGGACAGCATGCCGTATTGGGTGCATTCCCAAACGCCGCAGAACAGCCGCAGAACACTTTGGATGCCGTTTTCAGTTCACAATGCACTTCCACACCGATGACCGGCTCATAACCTTTATACTCCGCCATATTCCGTTACCTCCTCCGCTATTTTCTCTGCCAGCATTTCTTCCAGCCGCTGTGCTATTCTGTACAGTTCCACTTCCCCAAACCGTCGTCCCAGCAGAGAAACTCCCGTAGGCAGCTTTCCATCTCCCCCTGACGGAATCTGGAGTGCCGGCAGTCCTGTCAGGTTAGCATATACAGTAAACCGGTCACTGTCGTATCTGTTTTCTGTTTTTTCGCCATCTGCCAGAGGAAATGCTACAGAACCTGTCGTTGGCATCAGAATGGCATCATACCGTTCCATGACAGCATCCATCTGGTGCAGAATATTCCGCTGCACATTTTTAATTTTATGAAAATACTTTCCACCATGCGCTGCAGAAAGTGCATAGGCACCTGTCAGAATTCTTCTGGTCACTTCCTCCCCGAATCCTGTTGTTCTTGCGCATCCGGCTATCTCCCGATAACTTTCTCCATTTGCCCCTGTTCCATATCGGATCCCATCATATCTTGCCAGATTTGATGATGATTCTGCTGCAGTCAATATCACATATGTTTCCAGTGCATGGTCAGGTGACGGAAGCTCTGTTTCTTCCACAATACAACCCAGTTCTTCCAGCATCCGCGCCGCCCGCAGGGTATTCGCCAATGTGGCAGCATCACAAAAGCGGGAAATGTCCGCAGCCATTGCAATTCGTTTTCCCTTCAAATCAGGCACAAGGCTCTGCCGTTTTATGCCTTCAAACCATTCATTCGGTGGAGTTACAGATGTCATATCCCGCGGATCCGCTCCGGCAAGAGCTGCCAGAACCATCCGGTTATCTTCCACTGTCCGTGTCATAGGACAAATGGTATCCATGGATGATGCAAACTCCACCAGACCATACCTTGGAACAAGCCCATATGTTGGTTTCATGGCAACCAGTCCGCAGAAAGAAGCGGGCTGTCTGGCAGAACCGCCTGTATCCGAACCCAGGGCAAATACAGCTTCCCCTGCAGCCACAGCCGCTGCGGAACCACCGGATGATCCGCCGGGAGAACGGGCCGGATCCAACGGATGCACAGTTCGGCCAAGCGCTGAATGTTCACAGGCAGAACCCATAGCAAATTCATCCATATTGGTTTTCCCAAGCATCACTGCACCTGAACTCTGAAGACGTTCGACCACAGCCGCATCATACGGCGAAACAAAATCCTGAAGAATCCTGGAAGCACAAGTGGTGCGTACTCCTTTTGTGACAATGTTATCTTTACAGGCATAAGGGATTCCGCAAAGTGTATTTGAATTCCGTTCCAAACTAACCACATCGGCAGAACGGGTAAAGATACTGTCTGCCTCTTTCGCTTTCTGTATAGCTTTCTCAGCACATACTGTCAGGTAAGCCCCGATCTCTCTGTCCCTGGCATCAATTTGCTGCAGATACAGTTCTGTCAGCTCCCGTGCGGAAATCTCTCTCTTACACAGGGCTTTCCGACAATCCGTTATGGTCATCAGTTCTTTCATCATCAGGTATTTCCTCCCTGTCCAACCACCTGCGGTACCATTACATATTCACCATTTTTCCGTGAGGACAGTATTGTCAGATTCTGCTGAAACGGTTCTGCAATATCCTGACGCAGCAACATACATCTGCTGCTGCAGTTTTCCGCACAGGGGGTAGCAGTTTTCCCATATCCCGGCGGCACAGGAGCAGGCGTATCGGTACCTTCTTCCCCTTTTACGGCATCTTCCAGCATCTTCCGCAGCGTTTGCAGGTCTTCCGGCATATGGGCAGGAAGATCCTTTTCTCTGAGCAGCATTCCTTCCGCCAGAGCAGACAGATCGTATGGTATATCATCTTTCTGTATATTTGTATTTTTCAATTCCATATCAGGTATCTCCTGTTTTGATATCAATATGCAGTATACCGTTTCCGACGTCGGTTTATTCTGTTCTCCAGCCATGCAGAATTCCGATCTCCTTTGTATACCCTTCAATTTCATTCGGCGTTTCCAGATAGAATGGCAGATGCCGCAGTTTTGGATGATTTATAATCTCCCGAATGGCATCCGGCCCTACATACCCTTCTCCCAGTTTGTCATGCCGGTCTTTCCGGGTACCGCAGGGATTCTTGGAGTCGTTCAGATGAATCGCGTGCAGTCTGTCCAGCCCAACGATTCTGTCAAATTCCGCAATCACTTTTTCCACATTGGATGTACCGTCGTCTTCCGGTTCCAGTTTATACCCGCTGTCCTGTACATGGCAGGTATCCAGGCAAACGCCCACATGAGACGACAGTGCCGGATCCACCTGATCGAGAATCTGCCGGATTTCCGTGAAATCTCTGCCGAGTTCTGTCCCTTTGCCGGCCATGGTCTCAATCAGTACCATAGTATGCATTTCCGGCCACAGGATACGATTCAGCATCTCTCCGACCATACGGATCCCCGCTTCCGCTCCCTGACCTACATGGCATCCGGGATGAAAGTTGTACATGGAACCGGGAATGGATTCCAGAAACTCCAGTTCTCTGTGCATGGATTCTGCTGAATAATTCCGCACCCCTTCATCTGCCGAACAGGGATTGTATGTATACGGTGCGTGCGCCAGAGGAGAGATAATCTTCCCTTCCCGGATCAGTGCAGACAGTCCTTCCACATCCGCCGGCTCCGGTGTTTTGGATGGAGTTCTCCCTCTGGGATTCTTGGTAAAATATTGAAAAGTATTTCCGCCCATGGCAAGAATCTGTTCTCCCATGGCAGTATATCCCTTTTCGGTTGATAAATGACATCCGATAACAAACATTTTTTATCCTTTCCGGAATATTGCTTTTATTTTATATCCTATATCAGTATACTATATTGTAATCATTTTCTGCAAAAGGATGTATTCCATGAAGAATACGCATATCTGGCATATTCCCTGGCCTGCAGATCTGCTGCTGATTATCCGCCGTTTTACACACAGTATCTGGCGGGATCGTGTCGGTGTGTATGCAGCTCAGGCTTCCTTTTTTACCATCATCTCTGCTGTGCCGTTGGTTTCTCTGATCGCCGGTATTATCCGGATGATCTGGCCTGCTGCTGCAGAGCGGGAAAAGGTCATTGAATTTTTCACCGGTACTGTTCCCGATTCTCTTCTGGAACTGGCAGTTCATCTTTTTGACGAGGTAGCCTCTGTGGCTTCCATCCCTGTATTATCTGTTTCCGCTTTGTTTATCTGGTGGAGTGCCGCGAAAGGTGTAGGTGCCATCCGGGAAGGAGTTCAGACTGTATATGAAGCCCCACGAATCCGGGGCTATCTTCGTAAAATGCTCAGTTCGATCGTTTATACCATTACATTCGTGGTACTGATTATCGCAACCACCGGCATTCTTTTGTTCGGCGAATTCATACTGGGACTGGTGAATACACACCTGCCCCATATGTCCGGACTGCTTCGTTCTCTGCTGGCCTTCAAAACACCGCTTTTTCTTCTGCTGCTGACACTGGTGTTCAGCATTCTGTATTACGCCGTATCCTGTCGCGGAAGTTCTGTAAGCAACCGATTCCGCGATCATATACCGGGTGCTCTCTGCGGCGCTCTGGGCTGGCTTGGATTCTCATGGGTATATTCTTACTACATGAACCATGCAAGCCGTCCTTATCTGCTCTACGGCAATCTGACAGCCACCTGTTTTATTATGCTCTGGCTGTATTTCTGCATGATTATTTTACTATGCGGTGCTGAAATTAACAAGATGTTTTTTGCAAAAATCCATTGATTCCGCAAAAAAAGCCGTTTTTTCCGGATTTCTCCGAAAGAAGCGGCTTTTCTGTTTGGTTATGCCATTATTCCTGTTCTTCCTCGAGCGTCCCGTTTTCCAGTTTTTCAGAGTATTCCCTGTAGTATTCTCTGATCGTACCTTTTTTGATCTCTTCGATAAAGATCTCGTGCTGATCTTTGTCTTCCGAGAAGTAGGAAACATTGCCGGATGCTACAAAGTAGTAGTAGTTTGTATCGGCAGGGCTGAGCGCAGCCAGCATGGCACTGGCACTGGGATTGGCAATGGGTCCCGGCGGCAGTCCGGCATGCTGATACGTATTGTAGGGCGTATCGTAGTCGGTACTGGTCAACTTGGGGCGTTCGCCGGTTTCATGCTGAATCGCATAAACGATCGTAGCGTCACTTTCCAGCATAGGTCTCTGTTTCCAGTACTTGAGTCGGTTGTGGAAAACAGAGGAAACTTTGAAGAATTCTGAAGGATTGGCAGCTTCCTTTTCGATCAGCGACGCCAGATTGATGATATCATCCACAGAATATCCCAGCAGTTCCGCCTGAATCTTATATTCTTCTGTGAAGATCTGTCCGAAACGCTTGAGAAGCTTGTTCAGCACCAGCACTTCACTGGAAGAATTGTAGAAATCATACGTATCCGGGAACAGATAGCCGTCCAGACGATAAATCCGATCCGAATCCACCCCATCTTCTTCCAGCTTGTCAATAAACCAGTAGTCGAAATCGTAGTTCTGAATAGCATCCTCGTAACCTTCTCTGGTTCCGATGCCATAAGAAACCATCAGATCAATGATTTCATCGGTAGTAAACCCTTCAGGAATGGTAATCCGGGATACCCCCACCTTCGGCTGCGGCTTGAAGAACGCTCTCAGCTCGTCATAACTCATATTCGGGCTGACAACATAATCACCGGCGATATACTCTCCGCTGTCTTTCTTGAGCTGTGCGTACAGTAGAAATACTTTCGGATATTCTATTACTTCATTCTCATAAAGTATCTGTGTAATATCGTCCAGGGTAGCATATTCCGGGATTTTTACATCTACAGAAACATCTGTCTTCACAAAGGCGAAAACATCATTGCCGACTTTGATGATTGCTATGGCAAGGAAAATGGAAATAATGACTACAAAAATCATATATACCACAGCCTTGACAATGCTGACAACGGTATTTCCCCCTTCATCTTCGTAGACCACTTCGGTCCGTTCGAAACGCGGTGCTTTGGGTCTGATATTTTTAACCGCCACGTTTCCCGAAGAATACCCTGTACGCTGGATGGCAGAAATATCCGTGACACGGGTACTTCCCATCCGTCCAGATTCCGGCATTCTTCTTGCCTGCTGAGAAACTGCGGGTACAGGTCTCTGCATCTTTTGAACGACAGGTGCTCCCTGTCCCTGTTTTCCGGGAACAGCCGTACCATACTGAGAACTCGGCCGTACAGTCTGATTGGCTTGCATCGACTTGCCGGAAACCGAAAGTGTTCTCGGGGGTATGGAAACATTTTGCGCTGCCTCACTCCGTGCTGCCGCAGGATTCTGCGAAACAGGACGTGCCTGAGCGGCAGGATTTACATTTACTGCAGCCTGTCCTGCTGCCATACGGGACTGATTCCCATTCCCTGTGATATCATTTGAGTTTCGCTGCGGATACTGTCGGGGCATTGTCTGCCCGGGAATCGGCTTTTGCGGATGCTGTTGGCCTGCCGGTGCCGCCTGAGAACTCCGCGGGAGTGGCTGCCGGGGATCCTGCGATACGGGGGGATGGGGGGACTGTCCGTTCTGTCGTGCTGCTTCTGCACGTTTCCGGTGCAGGCTCTGTTCATTGGCACGGTTTATCTGCTCTCTGAGAGAATCTGCCGTATTCCGTGGAACAGAGAACTGTCTTGTATCGCTGAAATTCTTGTTATTACCTGATTTATCCGTAAGTCTTACCTCCCTTTCATGGGATCATGTATGTACGCCGAATAGAGTAGCCGCCACATACAATACGACTACCGCAAGAAATGCCGGTGAGAACAAAGACTGTGCCAGTGACAGCATGGCACCGCCCTTCCTGCGAACCACATAATCCGATGGAACATTCTCCTGTGCATAACCTTCATACAGGTTTCCGGCTTCCACACACATAAGCACAGCTGCTGCCAGTGTGAAAAAACCGACAATAATAAGGAACAGAATCATGCTGATGCTCCGTTTTTCGGCAACATGGAGCACAAATTTTTCAAGGAAAAGCACAAATGCATTGTTAAGCGTATGAATCAGCATGGATGCGGGTAAAGATCTTGTAGCATACATAACGCCTGCCAACACAAGACCTGAGAAAAAATACACCGGAAAACGCACAAAACTGAAATGTGACATGGCAAATGCCAGTGACGAAATCACAACTGCTGTAAACACACCCATGGTTTCGTAACTGCCCGCTGTGATTCCCCGAAAGAGCAGTTCTTCTGTAACAGCCGGCAGAATCGCAAAGGCCATTATTATATATAGCCCATCAAAAACCCCGGCATTACGGGCAAATTCAGTATATACCGCACTGCTTCCTGCTGCAAAACTTTCCGGAAACAGGCCAAACATCCCCATACTGATCAACGCACTGCCGCCAATAAGGAACACTGCCGCATACAGGAGGTAAAGCGCATGACCGGGTCTGGGCAATCTGAGCCGCAGTTTTGATCCGAAATCCCGCCCGCGGAGACGGCAGTAAAACAGAGCAGGCACTGCATATATGACAAGCTGCAGCACCACTACGGTCAGATAGGGATTTTCATCCATCCCCAAACGTTCTGTCGGTATAAAGCCGACCAAATATAGAAGCATAAACACGAACACCAGAAACAGCGGTGTCCACAGCGTATCCCGGCTTTTCACGACAGTTTTTTCCTTTACCTGCAGATTTTCAGTTTATATCGGTTCTACCGGTTTATTTCTTACTGTCCTTGGTAATCTTCACACCTTTTTCGGTCAGCAGAATGTCAACAGACACATCAAACCGGCCTCTGGGTACAACAGGCAGAATGTAATCTGAATATACGACACCAATGGTACATCCGGAGAAAGCGGACAGATACCGGTCATAAAATCCTTTGCCGTATCCCAGGCGATACCCGGCTTTGTCATAAACCAGTCCCGGTACAAAGCATACAGCGGCACCGGTATCTTTTTCCGGCTCGTACATAGGTGCATCTTCTGCCGGCTCCAGAATTCCGTAGGAATCCACATGCAGTTCATCCAGAGACTGTACAATATGATATGTCATGGTGTGGGTTTTCTTATCACAGCGGGGGAAGCAGACCTTCTTGCCTTTTTCCAGCGCCAGCTGCGCGATGGCATTCACATCGATCTCACCTTCCGTAGCAGCATACAGCAGAACGTATTCCGCATACCGGAAGCTGACAAGACCTTCCGCCACATGACAGATTGCATCGTCCCGTCTGTGCCGTTCTTCTACAGACATTTCCAGACGGCGCTGCTTATATTCTTCTCTGATATCGTCTTTTTGTTTCTTAATCATACTCTGTCAGCAAGGATGGCGCTGAGAATGGCCTCCTCCTTTTCCGCTCCTTTCATCATACGGATCAGTGCACCGCCGAACTGCATGGCAGCACCCATTCCGCAGCCGGTAATCACGTTGCCGTCTATCGCTACAGCGCAGTCCTGTACATCGGCGCCTTCCAGATATTCTTCAAAACCGGGATAACATACCGCTTTCTTCCCGGACAGATATCCTCTTTTTCCGAGAACCATAGGCGCTGCACAGATGGCAGCCATATACGCACCCTTGTCCGCTGCCGTTTTCAGATACCGTTCCACAAGTGCGGAACCGTCCAGATGCCTGGAACCCGGCATACCGCCCGGCAGGATCACCATTTCCAGATCTCCCGGTACCGGCTGTGCTGCCATTTCGGTATAGCTTTTGTCTGCCATCACACCGATTCCGTGAGAACCGGTCACCAGTTTATCCGTGCTCTGGGGATCCGGATGGACGGCGATGGTGGTCACTTCCAGTCCGGCACGACGCAGCATATCGATAGGGCAAAGGGCTTCGATCTCTTCAAAACCATCCGCCAGAAAAGTATAAATCATGCAGAAACCTCCATACTTCCACGCCTCACTTCCCGCAGGACGAGCACGCCATGTTCTTTTTATCCTATTATAACATTATTCCCCGGTCAAGCGGTTAACAATCCATAAATTTTCTGTTTTCAACCAAAGAATTGTTTGTGTTTTCCTTATGACAGCAGATCCGCAAGGGCATCCTGAATGGTTTTTCCGATTGTTTCCACCGGGTACTGCTTCCCTTCGTCATCCGCACAGGAAATCACCGTCCAGCCACAGGCTTCAGCCACATAAAGAGCTGCCTCCCGGCATCTGTGAAGATATTCACGGTCTTTTTCATGGATATCCTTGCTCACCCCGGTTTCCCGGCTTCTCTTTTCCACATTGGCATCGGACACGCTCTGGGGTACATCCACCAGGATCACCCGATCCGGTGCAGGCAGTCCCAGTTTTGTGTATTCAAAATCCCAAAGCCAGGCGAGGAATCCGTCCCAGTCCGCTCTGTCCATTTTGGAAAGCTGGTGATAGGCGTTGGCGGTAGTGTACCGATTGGCAATAATCACGGTATCCGGATCCAGATAGTCCTTCTGCCAGTCCTGACGATAGCTCACATACCGGTCAGCGGCGAAAAACATGGATGCGGCATAGGCGCCTGTGTCTTCCGGTTTGCCGCCCAGACCTCCGCTTAAATACAGTTCCACCAGAGAAGCACCGTCGCTTCCGTATTTCGGAAAATCGATCAGGCGAACCTTCTTTCCGGCTTTTATCAGATTGTCTGCCAGATAGCGGCTCTGGGTTCCTTTTCCGGAACCGTCCAGCCCTTCCAGCACGATCAGTTTACCCATAATTCCAATACTCTTTTCTAAAATTTACTGCCATCCCGGCAGAGAAGGGAATCCATCCGGTGCTTATTCCATTTCGTTATTCAGCACCAGTTCCATAAACTCCTGTTTGGTAATCAGCACTTTGCGGGGACGCTGGCCGTCCGGCGGGCTAACATATCCCATCTGTTCCATACGGTCAATCAGCTTGGCGGCACGTCCGTACCCCAGCTGCAGTCTGCGCTGGATCAAAGAAGTGGAAATCTTGCCGGATTCCACGGCCAGTTCCAGAGCCTGCCGGAGCATGGGATCGTCTTCTCCGCCGTCACCGTCAGAAGAAGCTCCACCGCTGGAGGAATTGCCCTTCTTCCCGGCACCGCATCTGGCTGCTTCCATTTCAATCTGCTCCAGAACCTCATCGGAATAGGAGCCGCTCTTCTGGTTCATATTCTTTATGTAGGCAACCACTTCTTCCACATCGGATTCGGATACAAATGCACCCTGCACACGCATAGGCTTGGCGGCACCTACGGGATTGAACAGCATGTCCCCGCGGCCAATCAGATTTTCCGCACCGCCTCTGTCGATGATGGTACGGGAGTCGATCTGGGAAGCCACGGTAAAGGCAATTCTTGAGGGAATATTCGCCTTGATCAGCCCAGTGATAACATCCACGGAAGGACGCTGGGTACCGATGATCAGGTGCATCCCGGCGGCTCTTGCCTTCTGCGCCAGACGGCAGATGGATTCTTCCACGTCGTCAGGGGCTGTCATCATCAGGTCAGCAAGCTCATCGATGATAATCACAATCTGCGGCAGGAATTCGTAATCCGGGTCGTCCTTGGTTACTTCATTGAACATTTTCACATCCCGGACGCCCACCGCTTCGATAAGGCCGAAACGCCGTTCCATTTCCCCCACTGCCCAGGACAGGGAACCTGCGGCCTTTTTGGGTTCGCTTACAACCGGCACCAGCAGATGAGGAATCCCGTTGTAAATGCTCAGTTCTACTTTCTTGGGGTCTACCAGAATCAGCTTCACTTCTTCGGGGCTGGCCTTGTACAGAAGGCTTACCACCAGAGAGTTGATGCAGACAGACTTACCCATACCGGTAGCCCCCGCAATCAGCAGGTGGGGCATTTTGGCAATATCGAAATACACCGCTTCTCCGGCTACATCTTCGCCGAGACAGCAGGTCAGCTTGCTCTTGGCACCGGTAAAGGCTTCCGACTGGATCAGCGTCCGCAGGTGTACCGTAGACTGTTTCTTGTTGGGAACTTCAATCCCTACAGCGGCTTTTCCGGGAATAGGCGCTTCGATACGCACACCGGTAGTAGCCAGATTCAGGGCAATATCATCCACCAGATTGGAGATGGAACGCACCTTGGTACCCATTTCCGGCTTCAGTTCATACCGGGTAATGGTCGGCCCACGGGAAATATTTTCAATTTTGGTGTTGACATGGAAGCTCTTCAGGGTTTCCACCAGTTTCACAGCATTATCCTGCAGTTCTTCCTTGATATCCACCGGTTCATCGTTCAGATCTTCTGTCAGGATCTCAATAGGCGGATAATTGTACGGCACAGGCGCAGCTTTCTTAGCGGCTGCTTTCTGCTCTTCCGCACCGCTTGCCATGATTTCACGGTTCACTTCCATGGAGGAAGGCTTATCTTCCTTTTTCAGATAGGCTTCCGAGAGACGATCCAGCAGTTCCGCATCTTCAGGGTTGACGAAAAAGCCGGACAGGTCAAAGGACTCTGCCGTTTCTTCCGGTGTTTCTGCCGGGGCAGGTTCTTCTTTCTTTTCGGCTGCTGCAGACTTATCCTGCTCCGCAGGACGGACGAATTCCACACAGTTTTCCAGAGGCTCACCCTCCTCATACCAGGGCACATCGTCGCCTTCCGGAGAAACAGGCTCCAGACTGGGTGTTGTTTCCGCCTGCAGTACTTCCCCGGTGGATGTGTTTACCTGCATCTCACCTTCCTCAGTATGCAGAATCTCCACGGGTACAGCAACACTTTCTTTCTGTGTCAGATCCACACCGGACTTTTTCGCGGATTTTTCCACCCGTTCTCTGGTCCGGCGCATAACTTCATCAAAGATTTTTTCATCCACTACACCGGAATTGGTTTCTTCAGTTTCCGATACGGGAATATCCACTTCTTTTCCGGAAACTTCCGGATCATTTTCCATGTCATCCAGGGGAATATCGGTAATCTTACGGCGCTTTACACGGTAAACCGTAGGCTGGGGTGCAGGCATGGCAACCTGGCTGCCGCCGGCATAGGTTTCCGCCTGTGCAGCCGCTTCTGCGGCTCTTGCCGCCTGCTGCGCTTCTCTTTCCGCCAGCCGGGCTTCTTTTTCCCTCTGTTTCTTTTCCCGGAGATACGCAGCATATTCTTCTTCCCGGATCCGGTTCCGTTCTGCCAGACCACCGGAACGGGGTTTCTGGGCTTTCTTCTTTTCCTGCCGTTTTTCACCGGCGACACGGATCTTATATAGAATTGTCACCCAAAGTCCTCTGGGCGTAATGCCGAACAGGAATAAGAACAATACAAACAGCAGACCGAACGCAATCACGAGTGTACAGGCTTTCCCGAATCCACGGATAAACAGCACACCAAGCCAGCCGCCGAATACACCGCCGCCGCGAAACGCTACGCCGCTGCGGAACAGTTCTGCCGGATGGAATGTATCCGGGCCGCCTCCGAAAATATGAGCAAGCTGTGCTGTAAATAAAGCGATGACAACCGCTGTAATCACCTTCCAGCGCAGCATACCGCTTTCCCATTCCGCCCGCCACAAAAATGCCAGAATCAGGAAATAGATAGGCAGTGTATAGGCGATCACACCAAACAGACCGCAGAACAGCTTCTGGATTCCGCCGCCGACAATACCGTCTCCGGCCAGCATGCAGACAGCCAGAAGAATACCCACAACGGACATAATATACGGACCTGCCTGTCTTGCAAACAGATGATCCCCGCCTTCCCTGCGGACAGTCGTTTTTTCCGCTTTACCGGATGTTTTTTTCGCGGAAGTGTTCCGTCCGTTGGACTTCTTCCCTGTGCTCTTCTGCGCCATAACTGCTTCCTTTCCCTTGCCGGAAATCATATCCGGCACGTTGTTGTCCTGTGTAACCGATAATCCGCCGCAAAACGGGCATACTGATACCGGAAGGTATTCTTTCTCCGGGATACCCACAGCCGCAAAAATCGGCATGATACATATATTGTACCATGAATGCGCGGAAAATTCAAGATGAAAAACAAATATTCTCCGGGGAAAGGACTATCCGAAAACTGTTGAAAACAGAGGTTTTGATGAATATTGTTCCGGAAAGAAAAACAGTACACCGGGTTCTTCTGTATCTGCTGACCGGACTGTGTGCCGGTTTTGTCAACGGGCTGGCGGGAACGGGCGCCGGCGTGGTATTTCTGCTCACATTCGGTCTCTTCGGCGGCGGAATTACAAAAACGATCTTCTCCCTCTCGATGGCCTGTGTGGTGCCGCTCTCCGCAGTATCCCTGATCACCTATCCGCCGCCCACCCGTGAAACACTATCCATGCTGCCATGGCTTTTTATCGCGGCGGTTTCCGGAGGGCTTTGCGGTGGGTGGATCCAGAGAAAAATACAGGTAAAAATACTGAAATGGATGTTTGCGGTTCTGGTTATATGGGCCGGACTGCGGATGCTGTTTTAACAGATGCAGGAGGAGTATTATGAATATACGGGATATCGGCATGTGTTTTCTACTGTCCGCCATCGCGGGAACCGGGGTGGGCGGCGGCGGTCTGTTTATGATCTATCTCACAGGCCCTATGGGTTTTTCCCAGCTTCCTGCACAGGCCGTCAACCTTTTTTATTTCATGGCAGCGGCAGTTCCCTCTGTCCTCACCAGATTCCGTACACTTCCTTTTCGCCTGACAGGTCTGTGTATTGCAGGGGGGATTCCGGGGGTCATACTGGGCAGTTATGTCAGAAATCTGCTGCCGGAAGAAATGCTTGCAAAAATTTTCGGTATCCTGCTGGCAGCAAGTGGTGCGGCGGTGTTTTTCATCCGGGAAAGAAAAGAGAAAAAGCCACAGAATAGTGACTTTTTCAAAACAGAATAATTCTTTTTCAGGATTCTCTTGTAACCCAGATGGGAGATGTCCATGCCTGTCTGCCGTCCTGCAGCTTCACACGAAGATAATAGCAGTCGGTCTCCTGTTCCTGACGGTAGTCATAGATCAGCTGCTCCCCTTTCCGGCGCAGAATCAGGTAGTCTCTGCAGTTCTTCACAACCGTAACGGTTTCGATGGGCGCATCCGCATCGATTCTGTAGTACAGTGCCGGATCTCCGGATACGCGGATTTCTTCCCCCATGTAATGTCCGTCAATCCGGAAATCCACAGTAATCCGTCCGCCCATGAATCCGTAGCAGCGCCGTGCTTTCAGGGCATCAAAAATCGCTTCTCTGGTATTTTCCGCTGCCCACACGCCGGTAATGCCGGGACAACCGTATGGAAAAGGACCGGTAGTCAGACCACCGTTTCCTGCATGGTCATCTGAACAGGCAATACAGCCCATTCTGGCACCGCGTTTCAGTGCATCCTGCCAGTGACCGCCTTCGCAGTCGTCCCCCAGCATCTGTGCAAGAGGATCTCCCATATATTCCGTACAGCTGCTGGAACGACCATATACCTGTATGATGGATACCATGTCCTCCAGATCCATTGCCAGAAAATCCGCGCCGGAGGACAGGATGTTGGTATCATGGGGCACCAGAATCAGATCCTCTCTGGCCAGGTAACTGCGCAGTTCTTCTCTGGTCATCTCTCCGTCCCGCACGCCGCGCAGCAGTTCACCATCGTCCCCGCGGTAATACACCACCAGATTGTTGTACCACGGATAGGAATCCCGCTCATAAGCCAGAATGGTGGTGAATGTACCGGGGTTATAGTATTCCCGTACCTTCTGTCGGGTCAGTTCCCATTTTCCGGCATCCCACAGTTCCGGCTTTCCCACACCGCCATGATCATGATCCGACAGTGCGCCGAAATCCAGGCCGGCTCTGTCCCGAAGACCTGTAAAATATTCATCGATGGAAGGGCCGCCGTCGGAAAGATTGGAGTGACCGTGCAGTTCCCCGAAAAACACCTGATACACCGGTGCTTCCGGCATACGATTCTTCTGGTCCTCCCGTATCTGCTCCCAGGAACCTTCTGTCCCGGAATACACAATATCGGTAAAAGCCGCAGCCCGCCCCGGCATATCAAAGCGCTTTGCCAGTTTTCTGTCAGGGTGCTTCATACTTAAACCTCAATCTTATCGATTTCATCCTTCAGAACATCGCCGACACCGTTCATAATGTACATGGGACGGTAGGGGAACTGCCGTACCGTTTCCACTGTGGACACACCGGAAAGTACCAGTACCGTATCCAGTTCGCTTTCAATCCCGGCAATAATATCGGTATCCATCCGGTCGCCGATGAGTGCCGCATCTCTGCGGGAGATGTTCAGTTTTTTCAGCCCGTGACGCATCATCAGCGGATTGGGTTTTCCTACAAAATAAGGTTCCACACCGGTTGTCAGGGCGATAGGTGCGATCAGGGCACGGCAGGCGGGAACGATACCCCGTTCGGTAGGGCCGGTCAGGTCGGGGTTGGTACCGATCAGTTTGGCTCCGTTCTGTACCAGCTTCACTGCGTGCTCGATTTTTTCATAACTGATAGAGCGGGTTTCGCCGAACACCACATAGTCCGGGTTGTAGTCATTCATGGAAAAACCGGCTTCATACAGAGCGTTTACCAGTCCGGGTTCTCCGATTACATAGGCGCTGCCGCCGGGACACTGGGTCGCAAGAAAAGATGCGGTTGCCAGTGCGCTGGTATAAAAATGATCCTCGCTGACTTCCAGACCCATTCTTGCCAGTTTCAGGGAAAGCTCTCTGGGAGAACGTTCGCTGGAATTGGTCAGGAACAAAAACTGCTTGTCATTGGTAAGCAGCCAGTTCACAAAATCCGCAACACCGTCCAGCAGCCGGTTGCCATGGTAGATCACACCGTCCATATCACAGATAAATGCTTCTTTTTTATGAAGGTTTTCCAGAGATATCGTCTTTTTTGTCATTTCCATATTCTCCATTCTGCAAGATCACACTGTTTGATTCCCGTTTCCGCCAAAAGAGGCAGGAAACTTCCATTCATCCCAGCAGATCCAAAATATTTACTTCCGGTTCTTGCATTCCGTGCCATTCTATGGTATACTGAAGTGTATGAGGAACGCCTGTACGCCGCGAAGGACATCTTCTGATAGTATTATATACCATTTTTTCCCGCTTGTACAGTATCCCGCCGAAAATGATGTGTTTGTTTTCCGGGATTTTCCGTTTCTCTCCATTTCGCTCTGAAAGGAACGATCAACCTTGGATAACCGCAATCAACCAGGCACTCCCCGCAGAAGACGGGATTCCATAACCAATGAACAGCGGCGTGGTATGCAGCAGGGATACCCCATCCGTGAAGATGCTACGCTGACCATCGACAGACCGGTAAACCGGCCCTCCGGCCCACGTGAAGTTCCTCAGTCCATGCGGCAGGGGAAGATTCCTGTTCGCCAGAACGCCAACACCGGACGTACCTATCCTGTAATGAACCGGAACGGTCAGAAGTCCGGTTCTGTCCCTGCAGAGCTGCAGACACAGCCGGTGGAAAAGAAAATCAGGAAAGCTTATGATTTTGATGCTGAAGAATTGGCACTGTCTGCCCCTGTTGTTCCCGCATCTGTGGAAAATGTCACTGAACCCGATACGGAACCGGTAATAGTCCCAGTCCCGGAACAGACTGCAGAGTCGTCCGACTTATCGGATCTGTCAGAACTGGAAATACAGGTTCTCACACCGGAAGAGACGGTCCCCTCCACTGATGCCGCAGAGAAAAATCCGGAACCGTCTGCTGATGCTGTTCAGAATCCGACTGAAAATACAGTTGAATCCTCTCTGCCCTCCGAAGAAGCTGTTGAATCAGCCCCTGAAACCTCCGAAGAAGCATCCAAAGATATCCCGTCGGATACCCCGGACAATCAGTCCGATACCGCCGAAGAAGATACAGAACTGTCTGCCGATACTGTTCAGGATCCGCTGGAAGCCACAAGAGAGTTCTCCCGAATTTCCAATCCTGCTGCAGTACCCGTTATCGATGCAGCATCGGAACAGGCGGAAGAACTGCCCGCAGTTACAGCACCTCTTACTCAAACGCTTTCTGACAGAATGCAAAAGATGCAGAATGACGCAGACAAATCTTCCGATGTCACTGTTCCCTTGGCAGAAGAGCCTGAACAGCCGGCTGCCTCCGGATCCTGGAAAAATATCTGGATGCTGCCGCTGATTATCGCCATTCTGGCTGCACTGGCAATGTGTATCGGTATCCCGGCTGGCATGTCTTCTGGTTCCACCGAACCGGACTTTGATATGAGTGTCCGTTACGATAATCTCCTGCCGGATGAAAACAATCATGGAGAACTGGACGAAACCAGCGGCGTCGGCAGAGAAGAAGCACCGGAAACCAATGTCCCTGAGCCCGAGATCACACCGGTTCCGGCAAAATTCAATGTCACCCTGACCTTTTATGACAGAGATCCCATCCTGATCTCCACATCGGAAATTACGCTGGGTGCTCTGCTGGAACGGGTAAATTACACGGTTCTGGATTCTGACAGATTCCCGATGGATTTTTCCACCACTCTGACGGAGGAAATCGTCATTGATGTGGAAACCGTAACATACGGTACCGACACGGAAACCGTTACAATTCCCTTTGAGACAAAAACCACCAATGTACAGACCATTCCCAGAGGGCAGAAAAATGTAACCCAATACGGTCAGAATGGTACCAAAGTGATTACATACACAACGGAAATTGTCAATGGTGTGGAAGTCGGCCGGACGGTTGCCAGTGAAACGATCACGAAGGAACCTGTTACCGAAACCTATCAGTTGGGGGTAGGCGGTACCCTTGTGGGGAATGACGGCAACACCTACAGCTATTCCTATTATCGTTATGTCAACGCCACCTACTATGATATCGAAGGGCTGACCTATCTCGGATATAATGCCGACGAATCGGTTGTGGCTGTGGACATGGACTACATTCCCCTCGGCACAAAAATTTATGTAAAAAACGATCAGTTTGACTTCGGTGTGCGGACAGCGGCTGATACCGGCTCCATGATCGAAGGCTGGGAAGTGGATATCTGGCTTGGTGACTCGAACCCCCAGAAAGCCGCTTTCGCACAGATCGGTTATGTAAAGAACATGGTCATCTATTACCTCGACTGACTCAAAAGCGTCATACGAAAAGGAGAAACACCATGAATTTTGACTATCTGAAAGCGTTTCAGGAACGGCTGACCGCATGGCGGATTCCCGGTAACGACTGCATGGTCAGGGTGGGATACGAAACCGTATACCGCCACCAGTCCGGGTACAGCAACATGGAAGAGGGCAAAAAAATGCAGGGGGATGAGCTGTACTACCTCTGGTCCTGCTCCAAGCCCATCACCTGTACGCTGGCACTGAAGCTGTACGAACAGGGGCTGTATCTGCTGAACGACCCGCTGTACGAATATATGCCGGAATTCAGGGACGTGGAAGTTCTTCATAAAAACGCGGACGGCACCACCTATACCGAAAAAGCCAAAAATCCCATCCGGGTAAGGGATCTGTTTACCATGTCCGCCGGTTTCAATTATGACATGAACTCTCCCCAGATCCGGGATGTAAAGGAAGCCACTGGTGGTCACTGCCCCACAAGAGAGATTGCCAAAGCCATTGCGGCTGCCCCGCTGCAGTTTGAACCAGGTACCCGCTGGAGCTACAGCCTGTGCCACGACGTTCTCTCCGCCTTTATCGAAACGGTAGCCGGTATGCGTACCAGAGACTGGGCGAAGAAAGTGCTCTTTGATCCGCTGGAAATGCACGATACCTGTTACAACCTGCCCTCTGCCGAAAAAATGGCGCGGATGGCGGTGCAGTACAATTTCCGGGACGATCTGAACAAGGCTCTGCCTACCGGCGGCACCTGCGGTCATATACTGGGTGACCAGTACGACAGCGGCGGTGCGGGCGTCATCTCCACCATTGAAGACTATATGAGATTTGCCTGTGCCATGTGCAACGGCGGCATCGCAGAAAACGGTGAACGGGTTCTTGCCTCCTCCACCATTGATATGATGCGTACCAATCAGCTGAGCGAAGCCCAGATGAACGATTTCAGCTGGAGCCAGCTCTGCGGTTACGGCTACGGGCTGGGTGTGCGTACCATGGTTGATCCCGCCAAAGCCGGTACAGCCGGTTCTGTGGGAGAATTCGGCTGGGGCGGCGCGGCAGGTGCCTACCTGATTCTGGATCCTGCCCGAAAAACCGCACTGGTATATGCCCATCATATGCTGAACAACCAGGAACCCTGGTTCTCCCCCCGCCTGCGCAACGTACTGTACGCGTGCCTTGATCATTAATTAAGAATTAAGTCAATGATGATTAACTAAACTTTTTGTAAAGGGGAAACGCGGCTTTCTTGAAAGAAAGCCTAGCAAAGAACTTTAAACAAGAATATTTGCAGGATATAGTGTCTGCAATTCCATGTGCCACTCAATAATGTATATACAAAGCACAAGAAATAGTAGAGCGAGCTCCTGGGCACCGCACCCAGTCGCCGTAGCCGGTTTTTGATTGCATGATTTAGTTAATCAGTGGTTACTTAAGAATTACATAGGATATCCCATACAAACAAACGGCTTACAGAATGGATATTTTCCCGCTGTAAGCCGTTTATGCATTTCGGATTCACTAAAAATTCTGAATTCATAATCCTCAATTCTTAATTTGCTTCTTCTCTCTCTTTTTCCAGCTGACAAAGCCGTACATATCGTTCAGAAAGAACATGGCAAAACAGGCGATCATGGGGAGTGCGGTGATGTCTTCCAGAGACACCAGAATCCACAGAATGATCAGCACCAGATCGTTTGCGGCATATGCAAAGCCATACCAGCTGTTCCGCTGGAAGGTCAGGTAGGACGCCAGATAACTGGTGGTGACGGACAGGGTGGAAAAGACCAGATTCGGGGTATCCAGTACGGCAAGGATAAAACAAAACAGTGCGGTCACGCAAACGGCGGAGAGCACCATGAACACCTTCTGCCGCCCGGTCAGCCGGTGGATTTTCACTTCGTTTTTGTTCCCGTTATAGGGGTTCTTCAGCCATGAAACCACCGCCATGGCCGCAATGGGTGCGCTCATACCCAGATAGGTCAGGATTTCGCCCCAGTACCGGACACGCCATGCGGCAATCCCGTACAGTAGGGCAAACACCACCGTCAGGATCTGGCCCCACACATCTCCACGGGCAACAAAAATCAGCGCCGTAACCCCGATGCAGGTGGCTGTCAGATTTACCGGATCCACATACCCTTTCAGGAGGCCGGAAATCAGGTTGGATACCAGCACTACCGCAAGAGACAGTGCCCACAGGATCCATTCTCTTTTTTTCATATCGGCAAAAGGATTTTTCAGCATACAAAAACACACTCCTTATGAAATTTCCGGATGTTTTTCCGCCCGAGAAGCAAAAAAACACCCCCACACCCATCTTCTATGACCTGACGATGGATGCACGAGTGCGGCACGGCACTTTAGACTACCCGGTGGCAGTCTGTTCCGGGTGACAGTATAGCATACTTTCCGCCCGATTACAAGAACTTTTTTCAAAAAATTCCCGCAGATTTAAAACCGTTTGTCCCCGGCGGACACTATACCCATGAAAGGAGGCTGCGAACCATGGACAAGATACAGAACACACCCTTTGACGGGGAAACCTTTGCCGGTACCATGCTGGAGCCGCTGTTTTACTTTGCCATGAGCCGTACCAGAGACGAAAACGAAACGTCTGCCCTGGTCAGCGACATTGCGGAAGCAGTACTTGCAGCATTGGGAAAAGGCAAAACACCTGCAGACCCACAGGCATGGGTATGGGCCGTTGCGAAAAACCGGTACGCCCGGTATGTGAAGAACCGGATCCGGGAAAGAGAACGGACAGTATCCATTGCCATGGACGAGGGAGACTTTGATCTGCCGGATACGGACGAAACACCGGAAGAACGGCTTCTCTTATCGGAAGAGGAAGCACAGAAAAACGAAACACTGGCAAAGCTCAGAGAAACCCTTGCCCATATCCGTTCCGACTGGCGGCAGGTGCTGGTGGCTTACTACATGGAAAACCGCCCCATCCGGGAAATCGCGGCTTCTCTCGGTCTGCCGGAGGGTACGGTGAAAACCAAATTGTACCAGAGCCGGAAATATTTGAAAGAAGGTATTTTTATGGCACGCACATACGGAAAACTGAGCTATGCACCGGAAAACGTAAACTTCTCCATGAGCGGATACACCCTGGACCAGCGTCCGTGGAGCATCATCACCCACAAGCTGCACAAGAACATCCTGCTGGCGGCATACCGCACCCCGTCCACGGCGGAAGATCTGGCCATGGAGCTGGGAATCGCCCTGCCCTACATGGAGGACGAACTGGAATTTCTGGTACGCGAAACCCTGCTTGTGAAAAACGGGGACAGGTATGAAACCGGGTTTATGATTCTCTCGGCGGACGCACAGGCGAAAATGCAGGAGAATCTGGCAAAAATCACGCCTAAGGTAACAGAGCTACTGACAAAAGCGGTGGAAGTACGCCGGTTTGATCCGATCTTTGCTGGTTTCAGGTGGCACGGCGGTTATGTACCGGAAGAGGAAATCCGCTGGGTCAAGCTGATGCAGGAAGCAGACCGGATCGGTTGGGAAACCTACAGCAAGGACACGCCAGACAGCCATGAACTGCCTGAACGTCCCAACGGCAGATGGAACCTGCTTGGTTATGAAGATTATGACTCGCTTCCTTTTGTTGGCCAGCACGGCATTATGGACACGGAGGGCAGAGAGTTCATCGATTTCTCCCAGTTTAAGTTCAACTGGAACAACATTTCCTACCGCACACCGCTTCATCTGGATTACGCGGAAGGCGAAACACTGAAGGCTGTGTGTCTGGGTGAACCTCTGACGGAAGAAAACCGCAGACATATTCAGACTCTGCTGGACGCCGGTTATATCAAAGCGGATGGCGACGGATATTCCCCCTCCCTGTTCGTGGAATACCAGACCGTCATCAACGAGAACCTCTCCCGGCTGGAAGCTGAAAATCCTGCCGCTTATGCCGAATGGGAAGGCAGACTGAACGCTCTGACTGACGAAGCTATTGCTCTCGTGCAGTCCCACACGGATTTCTGCCGTGGCGTGATTGCCGCAGAGGTACCGGATTTCCTGAAGGACAACCAGTTCCAGCAGAATTTCGCCCTCTCCAACGGTGTCAACCTCCGTGGTGCGGTATTCACGGAAGCCATCAGAACCGGCTGGCTGACCTATAACCCCGAAACCTCCTCCCAGTCTCTTGGCGCATATATCCGGTTCTGACAAACGAAACAGCGGACTCCCACCAAACGGGAAATCCGCTGTTTTTTTATTCTTAATTCTTTATTCTTAACTCTTAATTACTCAACAACCTTCGGAACCCAGCCGTACTTGTAGGGTTCAGCCTTGGGAGTATATGCCCATGCGGCAGCGTTGATCAACACCTTCTGCACTTCCTTGTTGTAGTAGGTGGGGCAGGTTTCGTGACCGGGACGGAAATAGAAAATCTTGCCGCGGCCTCTCTTGAAGGTACAGCCGGAACGGAATACTTCCCCGCCGGAGAACCAGGAGATAAACAGCAGTTCATCCGGTTCCGGAATCAGGAAATGTTCCCCATAGGTTTCTTCGTGTTCCAGAATGATCTTTTCGTCGATACCCTGTACGATGGGATGGCTCTGTTCCACAACCCACAGGATTTCCTTGTCACCGGATTCACGCCACTTCAGCTGACCGGAGGGAGTACCACACAGCTTCTGGAAAATCTTGGAAGCATGGCCGGAATGGAGCACTACCATACCCATGCCTTCCATCACCCGGTTGTATACCTTCTGCACCACTTCGTCCGGTACGTCGCCGTGGCGCATATGGCCCCACCAGAACAGTACGTCGGTATTCGCCAACACTTCGTCGGTCAGACCAGCTTCCGGCATATCCAGAGTAGCGGTGCCTACATCATACCCGGCTTCCTGCAGAAAACCGGCTACAACGGTGTGAATCCCATCGGGATAGATAGCCTTTACGGCTTCATCGGTCTTTTCGTGGGCAAATTCGTTCCATACAGTGATTCTCATATGTTTTCCTTTCTGCCGGATCGGCATACAAGTAAATTTTTCACAGATTTTTCCAGCAGCCTTCTGCATCGGCTTCCAGAATGGCATCCAGCAGATGCTGATTTCTCACGCCATCCGCAATAGTTGCGTTCCAGCCGTCACCCTGCCCCTGCATTTCATCGCCGAAGCATTTCATCTGGCTGACATAGTATTCCCCTGGGATTTCCAGCGGTACATATTTGTCTCCGGTGGCTTCTTCACAGATTTCCAGCTCGCATTTGCCCGGTTCTCTGTCCAGATGATACACCAGTGCCGCCTTGTCTCCGTAGATTTCCATTCTCTGATAGTTCCCCCGTCCTCTGCAGAACCGGGAAATCTGGAACACGGCCGAAATCCCGCCGTCCATAGCCGCCAGAATGTTGGAGTAGTCGTCCACATCCACGTTCCCCATACCGGAACCGTCCGGGAGACGCCGTTTATGCATAATAGTACCCAGATGGGCGCTGACTCTGGTATACTGCTGCCCGGTCACAAACTGCGCCAGATCCAGCCCGTGACAGCCCAGATCCCCTAGCGCGCCGGAAGCCGCAACAGATTTTACAAACCGCCAAACCAGCGGACAGTTTTTGTCCTCCAGCCCCCAACCCTGATAATACTGCATACTCACATGGTGAAGCTTGCCCAGTCTGCCGGATTCGATCAGGGCTTTGGCATATCTGGCCGCCGCCTGATACCGGTAGCTGAAATATACCATGCTGCGCACCCCTGCTTTTTCGGTAGCCGCCAGCAGGGAATCTGCCTGTATGCTGTCCATAGTGATGGGCTTTTCCAATCCGTAGGACTTCCCCGTAGCACAGGCCGCCATAGCAATCTCCCAATGAACATCATTGGGTGTGGAGATGTCCACCACATCCACATCGGGACATGCAATCAGGTCGCGGTAGTCGGTAAAGCAGTGATCTTCTGGAATCCCGTACTGCGCCGCCCGCTCAGCCAGTCTCTTCGGATCGATATCGCATAGAGCAACCAGTTCCGTATTGTCGGCGCCGCGGATTCCGGGGATATGCACGCCGCCGGAAATCCCGCCCAGACCAACAGAACCCACTCGGATAACAGCCATAATGTTCCCTCCGTTTGTACCGGTTTGTTTGGTGATATTGTATCACACCCATCGGAAAAGTGCAAGTGAAAACAGGAAATATATAAAATAAATCTGTGTGAACCGATAAAAAACAGAGACGGATGCATGACACACCCGTCTCTCATTGACAAATTATGTTTTATCTCTTTTTGCTCAGCATATAACCTGCTGCGGAAACGATAGCGGCAACAGCTGCTACAACGCCCATATCAAAGGTCTGGGGAGCGCTGCCTGCTGCTACTTCTTCTACAACACCGGCTTCCACATCGTCAGCACCCATAGCCAGGGTCAGGATTGCGGTCTTGCCTGCTCTTGCAGTCCATACGCCGCCGAAGTCAAATCCCTTCAGGGTGTCCTTGGCAGCCAGGTCAGTCAGTTCAGCATCGGTGCGGGACAGGAATACAACGTCATCGGTATTGGCAAAACAGTCGGTAGCGTCAACAGGAGCGGATGCATCTGCAACGGAAGCAGTGGAGTTGATCATCAGACCGTTCTGTACTTCTACAGTACCACCGGTGATCTGGCCGAACAGAGAACCTGCAGTACCAGCTTTAACAGTGAGGTTTTCAGTCTGAATGTTCTTCATGGTGAATACGTCGCTGTCGTTCAGAACCTGCAGCTTACCTGCAATACCGCCGGCATTGCCTGCGTTACCGGTAACAGTACCGGAAACATAGCAGTTTTCAAAGGTGATGAGTTCATTTTCAACATTTACTCTGGCAAAACCGATGATACCGCCGGTTTCAACGATGGCACCTTCCACAGAACCGTTGATGAAAGCAATGTTCTTGAAGTTCAGAGCCTTGTCAATCTTGGCGTAACCTACCACGCCGCCGACACCTTCGTCCTGACGGGTTGCAGTGCTCTTTACATGGGAGTTGATAACTGTGATATTTTCAAATGCAGTAACAACCTTACTCATGTAACCGACAACGATACCCAGGGAAGAACCTTCAATGTAGGATACACTGGCGTTTTCGAAGGTCAGGTTCTTCACGGAACCGCCGCGGAGAGTACCGATGAAACCGGTGTTGCCGTGGCCTGCGGTATTGGTGAGAGCGAAGTTCTTGATGGTGGGAGCTGCGCCTTCCA
>SVSN01000111.1 GCA_015064285.1 Oscillospiraceae bacterium
TGGGAAACTTTCCCTCTATTTTACAAAAAAACTGTTGCTAATTGCCGCAAAATATGGTATAGTAATGGATGGTAAAAAATCATTATCCAAACAGGAGATTAAAAATATGACCTACAACAAGAAGACCGTCGAAGATATCGACGTAGCCGGCAAAAAAGTCCTGGTCAGATGTGACTTCAACGTGCCCGTTAAGGACGGCGTGATCACCGACGACAAGCGTATCGTAGGCGCTCTGAAGACCATTGAATACCTGATTTCCAAGAACGCAAAGGTTATCCTGTGCTCCCACATGGGTAGACCCCACAACGTTCTGGACGCTGAACTGAAGCTGGATAAGAAGGAAAAGAAGAAGATCGAAGCTCTGCCCGCAGAAGAACAGGAAGCTGCCAAGGCTGCCGCTCTGGAAAAGGGTGCAAAGGACATCACCAAGCTGTCCCTGAAGATCATCGCTGACGACCTGGCTGCCCGCGGCTTCAAGGTTACTCTGGCAAAGGACGTAGTAGGTCCCGACGCACAGGCCAAGGCTGCTGCTCTGGGCGAAGGCGAAATCCTGCTGCTGGAAAACGTACGTTTCCACGCTGCCGAAGAAAAGAACGATCCCGATTTCGCCAAGGCTATGGCTTCCCTGGCTGAAATCTATGTAAACGATGCATTCGGTACCGCACACCGTGCACACGCTTCCACCGCCGGTGTTGCCGACTACCTGCCCGCAGTATGCGGCTACCTGATCCAGAAGGAAATCGAAGTTATGGGTAAGGCTCTGGAAGATCCCGCCCGTCCCTTCGTGGCTATTCTGGGCGGCGCCAAGGTTTCCGACAAGATCGGTGTTATCAACAACCTGATCGAAAAGGTTGACACCCTGATCATCGGCGGCGGTATGGCTTACACCTTCTTCGCTGCTCTGGGCAACGAAACCGGTACTTCCATCTGCGAAACCGACAAGCTGGATCTGGCGAAGGATCTGCTGGCCAAGGCCAAGGCGAAGGGCGTGAACTTCTTACTCCCCGTGGACAACGTAATCGCCCGCGAATACAAGGAAGACAGCACCTTCATGCGCATCTACTCCGACTCCATTCCGGACGGCTGGATGGGTCTGGACATCGGTGAAAAGACCCAGGAACTGTACTCCAAGACCATCCTCGGTTCCGGTACGGTTGTATGGAACGGCCCCATGGGCGTTTCCGAATGGGAAAACTTCGCTTCCGGTACCCGCGCTGTAGCCAAGGCTGTAGCTGAATCCGGTGCGATCTCCATCATCGGCGGCGGCGACTCCGCTGCTGCTGTAGAACAGCTGGGCTACGCCGACAAGATGACCCACATCTCCACCGGCGGCGGCGCTTCCCTGGAATTCCTGGAAGGTCTGGAACTGCCCGGTATCGCCTGCCTGATGGACAAGGAATAATGCACAGATAGGTATTTTCAGAGCGGAGACCGGGGTCACTCCCGTCTTCGCTCTTTTCCCTGTTTTACCGTTCCCGGATATGCGGAAGAAGAAGCGGTACAAGAATTCCCCCAATTCCGAAAAATATTTTTGAATAAGGTGATTATCATGAAAAAAGAAGTACGCAAGGTTGTCATCGCGGGCAACTGGAAGATGAACATGACCCCCTCCGAAGCTGCCAAGGCTGTAAAGGAAACCGCTGAGCTGACCGCAGGCAAGAACGGCTGTGACGTTGTACTGTGCGTTCCCTTTGTGGACATCGCCGTAGCTGCGGAAGCTGCCAAGGGTACCAATGTAAAGATCGGTGCGCAGAACGTACATTTCGAAGCCAAGGGTGCTTACACCGGCGAATGCTCTGCCTCCATGCTGCTGGAAGCCGGCGCTGAATATGTAATCATCGGCCACAGCGAAAGAAGACAGTACTTCGGCGAAACCGACGAAACCGTAAACAAGAGAACCAAGGCTGCTCTGGCTGCCGGTCTGAAGGTTATCCTGTGCCTGGGTGAAGTTCTGGAAGAAAGACAGGCAGGCATCACCGCTGAAATCGTTTCCATGCAGACCAAGCTGGATCTGGCCGGTATCTCCGCAGAAGATCTGAAGAACGTAATCATCGCTTACGAACCCGTTTGGGCTATCGGCACCGGCCTGACCGCTACTCCCGATCAGGCGGAAGAAGTATGCGCCATCATCCGCAATGTGGTTTGCGGCCTGTATGGCTGTGAAGCTGCAGAAGCGCTGACCATCCAGTACGGCGGCTCCATGAACGACGGTAACGCAGCCGAACTGCTGTCCAAGGTCAACGTTGACGGGGGCCTCATCGGCGGTGCTTCCCTGGTTCCCGCCAAGTTTGCCAAGATTGTTGACGCCGCACAGGCATAACTCCAAATCCAACCGACAGGGGGAGAAGGCAATCCATGCCTCCTTCCTCTGTTTTTGCATCACGAGGTAACAACATGACCGAGATCAAAACCTGTCATCTGGACGCCTTCACCGTCATCGGACTGGTGGGGGACAACACAAAAGGCCCCGGGTATATCGGGCGGCTATGGGAAGAAATCAATGTGAAGGGCAAAGCCATCATGCATCTGGCTAAGAAGGACGCCGACGGCAAGGTGGTGGGCGCATGGGGACTGACCAACGACGAGACTCTGTCCTATGTGCCGCTGGATAAAAAGAAAGGCAAGTCCCTGTACATGGCAGGAATCGAAGTGGAAGATAACGCCAAAGCCCCCAAGGGATTCACCAAATGGAAAGTGCCCGCCTTTGACTACCTGTACGCCTATGCGGAAATGAACAAGCTGAACACCATCCACGACATACTGGACTATGCCGCCGAAAACGGATGGGAAATCATCGGCTCCCCCTTTGATTTCATGCCCCCGGACAGCCGGGATATGGTTCTGTTCTTCCCCGTACGGAAAATTACAGACTGATTTTCCCGAAAAGGCTTGCTTCTGCCCCTGGGGCATATGGTACACTGACGGTACATATCCCCCAACCGAAAGGAAAAGAACCCATGCGCATCAAGGAAGCGGCGGAACAAAGCGGCCTGACCGAAAAAGCCATCCGCCTGTACGAGGAAAAGGGACTGATCACACCCACGATCACGGAAATCAACGGAAGAAAATTCCGGGACTACGACGAGGATACTGTAGCCCTTCTGAAAACCATCGGCGGCCTCCGGCGGAGTTTTTTCTCCCTGGATCAAATCGCCGCCATGCAGCAGTCCCCCGAGCGGATTCCCGAAATCTTCACGGAATACCGTGAGGAGCTGAAGGAGCAGTACGACCGTCTGGGGATGTTAATCGCCCGGGCGGACGAGATTCTTGCCCAGCTGCCGGAAGCCGATTTTCCGGATCACGCTGTCGTAACCCCTGCCGCCCTGCGGGATGTGGATACCCTCTCGGAAGCCATGACAGCGGTGACGCCTGTAGTGGTGTCGGAGGAAATTCCCGTTTCCGCACCGCCCAAAGGAAGAAGAGAGCACGCCGAGGTACACTTCAAACGGTGGGACGAGGAAATTTCCACAGACGAGCGGGAGATCGTGTACCAGCGGTATCTGGAATACTACAGCCGCTGGGAAAAGCGGTATGCGGCGGAGCTGGCGGTGGGTACCGTGTTCGACTGGATCGGCCGGCGGAAGAAGCTTGTCATCAGTCTGCTTGCGGTATGCCTGTTTGGTCTGCTGGTCTATCATACCGGCATCTACACCGACTACGACAAAACATTTGACGGATATATGCTGGTGTACGACTATTTCCGCCAGACAGACGATGTTTATGACGAGCCTCTTTGGACGGAGCCGGTCACCATCCGGCTGAATGGGCGGATCCGGCATTATCTGTTCAGAAATGATATTTTCGAAGGGCAGATTCTTTCGGAGAAATACCGGCCGCATGACATATGGCACCACCGGTATTTCCCCTGGGAAGACCACATTAAGAAGGAATTCACCCTGTACAGTCCCCTGACCGACCGGCATAACGGCTATCGATTTGACTGGCTTTTCTCCGGGTTTGATCTCCGGGCAGAAGACGGTTCCGAGCTGATGTGTGTCAACACCTTCCCCACGAAGGATGAATACTGTTTTGAAGTCAACAACATCACAGATCCGGAAACCGGCGAGGAAGTACGCGGCTTCATCATCCTGCCTGCCGCCACCCCGGAAGAAGCGGAAGACTGGTTCCACAATGTCCTCCGTGCCGCATGGCAGAAAGAATACGAATACAAAATCAGCAAATACAATAAAGACTCCTGACAAAAAAGAAAGGAATCTCACCTATGAACGACTACATGACCACTCCGTTTGACTTTGACGATCTGGCGTACCTGGCCGTACCTCTGCCGGAAGAGATCGCCGCACTGCACAGACAGGGCCGTTTCCCCGAAGAGGCCGCCCGGATCGATCATCTGCTGACCCTGACCCCCGATGAAACCATGAAAAAGCGGCTGATTCTGGAAAAGTTCATCGCCGACGGGCTGACCGATGACTACAACACAGACGAAGCCACCCTTGTGCGGAAGATCAAAGAACGCTATCCCGCCTTCACCGCAGAGCATCTGCATCAGATCATGGACATGGGCCACGCCGACTACATCACCCGCCCCGACGGGTATTATTTTGAGAACGCCGCCCGGAGCAACATTTTCGGCTGCTGCGGTACCTTCCTGCGCCGGCTGGAACAGCCCGACTACCGTCCCGTGGACGAAGAAAACGAAATGCTCCACGAAAATATCGCGCAGATGAAGAAAAACGGCTACCGCGCCATCCGCTATACCGTAAAGGAATCCATCCAGCCGGACGAGCATCACATCCAGGAAGGCAAATGGTTCCGCGCATGGCTGCCCTACCCTGCCGTGACTCCGGAGCACCGGGATATCGAGCTGAAAAAGGTCAGCCACATGACCCAGGTTACCGAACACCCCATCCGTTCCGCCTACACCCAGTTTCTGTACCGGGCGGGCGAGAAGTATGAAATCGAGTTTGCCTTTACCAATCACGCGGAATACAAAGACATTGACGAAAGCTGGGTCACCGACGGCCATCCCTATATGCCCCAGTATCTGGAGGAACAGTACCCCCACATCGTCTTCACCCCCTATCTGCGGATGCTGGAAAAGGAAATCACCGGGGGTAAGGGCTCTCCCCTGACCCGTGCCAGACGGATTTACGAATACATCACTCACAACGTGAAGTATTCCTATATGCGTGAGTACCGGTATCTGGACAACATTCCCATGTACGCCGCCCTGAACCACCGGGGTGACTGCGGTGTGCAGGCACTGCTGTTCATTACCCTGTGCCGCATTTCCGGGATTCCGGCCCGATGGCAGTCCGGGAACTACATCCGTCCCGACCACATCGGCAGCCACGACTGGGCACTGTTCTATGCGGCACCCTACGGCTGGCTCCAGTGCGACCCGTCCTTCGGCGGCGGTGCATACCGGATCGGCGACACACTGGTACACGATTTCTATTTCTGCCACGCAGACCCCTTCCGGTACATCAGCTGTACCGAGTTCCAGCACCAGCTGGCCCCGGCCAAGACCTATATGCGGCTTGACCCCTACGATATGCAGAGCGGAGAAGCGGAATACGAAAACATGGCGCTGAATCCCGACGATGTGTACACGTGGAAGGAAGTGCTGGAGGGCGTGGACCTCTGATGGGAAGTAAGAAATAAGAGGTCAGATGTAAGAAGTATATGGAAAAACCGAGGATTTTTCGTCCCCGGTTTTTTGTGTTTTATTCGGAAAATTCGATTGTCCAGTCACCGGGGGCAGAGGCACGATACCCGATCGTCCGCAGTTCAACGGTATCTTCTCCGTCGGCAATATAGTGATCTGTCCGGAGGATCCTGTACTCGTCAAGCCATCTTCCCACGGAATACTTGGGTACCATGGGATCCATGGGTGTCGGGTCTCCCGGCATACGGCTTTCTTCCACCAGATACGGCTGCAGGAAATCCCGGTAGGTGTCGCCGTAGGTCAGGTCATACCAGTACCGGATGCCGTCCTGCTCCGCTGCTTCGGTAACAACCGTCAGATACCCCATAGGATATTCATCCGCCAGTGCTTCAGCCGTGTATGTACTGTAAGGATGTTCTTCCGTCGACACTTCATACACAGGTGTACTGCGTCCCACAGTCAGAATCTTTCCTTCCGTCACACCGTCCGGGAAGGTGAAGGAAATATCGGTTTCCAGTATCTCCCCTTCTGCCGGTACGGGAACCGTCACAGCGGTATATTCTTCCGTCTCCGCCGAGAACTCCAGCATCTCTGATACGAATGCCGTAATGGGGGCAGCCGGTGTTTCTTCCAGCGTGTAGATATTGCTGTGGGAGATACGGGCAAGGGGGTACAGATTTCCTTCCGCATCCCGCAGATACATGGGAGAAACCACCCGGTCTT
>SVSN01000112.1 GCA_015064285.1 Oscillospiraceae bacterium
GCGCGGCTTTCCCGGATGATGTTGACCTTGATCTGTCCGGGGTATTCCAGTTCGTTTTCGATCTTCTTTACGATGTCGCGGGCCACCAGAACCATCTGGTCGTCGTTGACGGATTCGGGCTTGACCATGATGCGGATTTCGCGTCCTGCCTGGATGGCGAAGGACTTTTCCACACAGTCGAACTCGTTTGCGATCTCTTCCAGTTTGGTGAGACGCTTGATGTAGTTTTCCAGGTTTTCACGTCTGGCACCGGGTCTGGCAGCGGAGATAGCGTCTGCGGCCTGCACGATGATAGCAGTGATGGTCTGGGGTTCCACGTCGCCGTGATGGGCTTCGATGGCGTGGATCACATCCTTGGATTCCTTGTACTTCCGGGCAATTTCCACACCCAGCTGCACGTGAGAACCTTCCACTTCCTGGGTCAGCGCCTTACCGATGTCATGCAGCAGACCGGCACGTCTTGCCAGGGTGCTGTCGGCACCGATTTCGTCGGCGATCATGCCGGAAAGCAGGGAAACTTCGATAGAGTGGGCCAGTACGTTCTGACCGTAGCTGGTACGGTACCGCAGACGACCCAGCAGCTTGATCATTTCCGCATTGAAGCCGTGTACGCCGGTCTCGAAAGTAGCCCGTTCGCCGGCCTGCTTGATGGTCTGTTCCACTTCGCGGCGGGCCTTTTCCACCATCTCTTCGATTCTGGTGGGATGGATCCGGCCGTCCTGGATCAGCTTTTCCAGCGCCAGTCTGGCGATTTCTCTGCGTACCGGGTCGAAGCTGGATACGGTGATGGCTTCGGGGGTATCATCGATGATCAGGTCTACACCGGTCAGGGTTTCGATGGTGCGGATGTTCCGGCCTTCACGACCGATGATCCGTCCCTTCATTTCTTCACCGGGCAGGGGCACCACGGATACGGTAATTTCGGAAGCATGATCCACAGCACAGCGCTGGATGGCGAAGGAGAGAATTTCCTTGGCCTTTTCCTCGGCGTCTTCCTTGAACTGTTCTTCCAGTTCCGCGATCTTCATGGCCTTTTCGTGGGTAATTTCCGCTTCCAGTTCGGTGATCAGCTGTGCCTTGGCTTCGTCCGCGGTCATACCGGCTACCTGCTGGAGGGTTTCAAACTGCTTTTCCTTGAGCTGTTCGATTTCCTCGTTCAGTTCGGTGGCTTCCTTCAGTTTGGCGGTGAGCTTTTCATCTTTCTTTTCCAGGGCTTCGGTCTTTCTGTCCAGAATTTCTTCCTTCTGCTGAATCCGTCTTTCCTGGCGGGTAATTTCATTGCGGCGATCCTTGATTTCCTTGTCAAACTCGTTCTTGGTCTGGAGAATTTCTTCTCTGGCCTCAATCAGAGCTTCTTTTTTCTTGGTGTCCGCTGCCTTGATACCGTCTTCCAATATCTTTCTTGCCTGCTGTTCAGCCGAGCCGATTTCCGCTTCTGCGACTTTCTTGCGATGCAGTACGCCCAGCGCGAAACCGCCGCCCAGCCCCACAGCCAGAGCTATGATTCCTGTGATGATGAGATCCATCCGGCACCTCCTTTGATTGTTTTGATTGGATTTGTTCATGATAATAAGCAACCTCTTTCCCGGCGGTCATATCCGGGGCCTTGTCTCTTATTGATTTTGTATATGAATACAGTCGCACCATGCGGCATTTGGAAGCCGATTGGGAGATGTGTATACACATTCGCTTTATTATAACTTTTTTTGGGCATAAAGTCAAGGTATTTTTTACGCTGTGCGGGAGTTTTCTTGATTTCTTCTGTTTCTGCAGACATTTTTGCAGTTTTGTGTACAGGAAGGTTTCCGTACCCGAAAAACGCATTTTCATCTTCTCTTTCCCTGCGGGTGCGGAAAAAGTCAAATTTTGACGATAGAATTCACGGAGACGAAAAAAAAGAGGACAAATTTCCGGCATGTACTTGATTATTGGTTTTCGTTATATTATAATGGAAACGATCTTACACAAACGCAAAAACTGTTGAAAACAGAAAAATCCATAAAGGGGGTAATTGCAATGCTGAACATTGGCTGCACCACCAGAGCGTTTAACGGAAAGACCGTTGCAGAGACAGCGGCACGTATGCACGAAATCGGATTCCAGTGTACGGAACTGTGTTTTGTCCACGAAGATCTGCCGGGCTGGGTATACAACGGCATGGGATCGCTGGAAGGCATCACTGTGGAAAAAGTAAAGAATGCCGTAAACACCTATCGGGACAGCGGTGTGGAAGTGGTATCTCTGGGAATGTTCACCGACCTGCGTCACCCGGACGTAGAAGTACGGGTCAAAGAGATGGACTATGTCCGCAGGTACATTGAATTTGCGGCGGAAGCCGGTGTGAAATACATCGCCAGCGAATGCGGATTCACCCCCGGCAGCCGCGGCATAAATGCGGACACCTATGAAGCGGACTACAACCGAATCAGGGAATTTGTGGGACAGGTCTGTCTGGAAGCGGAAAAATGCGGTGTACACCTGGCGCTGGAAGCCTGTGTGCTGGACATCATTCCCTCTCCCCGCCGGCTCAAGACCCTGATTGAAGAACTGGAAATCTCCTCCCACGTACGGCTGGGCGCCATGCTGGATCCGGCCAACTTTATTGCGGCCGAAGATGAGGAAGGGATGTTCCGCCATCTGAAGCACGATATCTATTACTTCCACGGCAAGGACCGCAAGATCAATGCGACCTACGGTGTAAATGTAGGTGACGGCGACATTGACTGGGTAAAGTTCATGGAGCTTTACATCCGCCATGCCGACCGCACGCCCTTCATTCTGGAATACTGCAATGCAGACAACTGTGCGGAGATCCGCGCACGGGCGCTGGAATTCTATGACAAGGCGTTCCACAGACTGCTGGGCCGGATTTCGTAAGTCCCCCTTTCCTTTGCTTTTTTGATTTTCTTCTGCTTGACAGCGGGTTTGTTTGGCTTGAACTGTCTGTTTTGGTTCCCTCGCGGGGGCGCTCAGAGGGCAGGAGAGAAGGAAGATTCGCGGAATCTCCCTCCTCCCCTACCCTCTAAGGACTCCCACCCCTCCACCCTCTTGTGGGGTTACAAAATATAGTATTGGTGTAAGACGCCAGTTTTGATATACAGGGGTGCAGGATACGGTGAGGCAGTTGAAAGCGTTATGCGTACCGCCAATTAGTTGAGCGAACATGAAGCTTCCGCTTCTCTGGTTGCAAAGCCTTAGTTGGGCTTCTGAAGAAATAGGGGGATAAACGTTCGTAATCCGTAGGGCGGGATGGCCCCCCCCACTCAAGTTCCTTGAGTATATCCCGCCGTCGTACGTTTTGCAATTTCCCTACTTCTGTCATGCCGCTATGCGTTTTGCAATCCCCTCCGTCATACATCCTATAAATTCCCCTTCTGTAACCGTATCCCTTCCAACCGGTAAACCGGGGATCCTCCCCAGACCCCCCTTTACATAAACCAGAAAAATCTCTTCATTTAATAAAGGAGAACAATACTATGATTAAACTCGGCGTAAACAGTGTCCTCTTCAAGACGGTATCCTTCCGGGAAGCCGCAGAGGCAATCAAGAAGTGCGGCTATGACGGCGTGGAAATCTCTGCCATCGCCGGCATGTGCGAACACCTGGATCTGGCCAACTGGAAGACCCAGAAGGCAGAACTGATCGCCATCCGTGAAGAACTGGATCTGCCCTTCATCTCCACCGAAGTGGCTTCTCAGGACAGAGATCGTCTGCTGACCGCTTTTGAAGCCTGTGCCGAAATCGGTATTCCGATCGTCAACATCGGCCCCGGCGGCAAGATGGACGATGAAGAAACCCTGAAGCAGTCCTGCGAAATCATCCAGAGCCGTGCGGAAGACGCTGAAAAGTTCGGCATTACCCTGTGCGTAAAGGCTCATGTGGGCGCTGCCATCTACTCCACCCCCACCACCCTGCGCATGATGGACGCCGTTACCTCTCCCGCTTTCGGCGTGGACATGGACCCCTCCCACATCCACAGAGCCGGTGAAAATCCTGCTGTTGCTCTGCCTGCCGTTCTGTCCCGCATGAAGCACATCCATATCCGTGACTGCAAGGGCGAAGGCCCCTCCCCGGGAGATCCCGCTACTTCTCAGGCATGCGGCCGCGGCGACATCGACCTGTACGGCTACTGCAAGGCCATGGTTGACGCAAAGTACGACGGTCCCGTTTCCCTGGAAGTGATCGGCCCCGACCAGAGCTATCTGGATGCTACCAAGATCGCCGCTGAAAGCTACGGCTACCTGAACGCCATCCTGAAGAGCCTGGGCGCAAGATAAGTAAGAAGTAAGAACTTAGATGTAAGAAATGTACTGTGCAGCCGGCAGGGGGAGAAATCATACCGAACCATCAGGTGATGCCCCCCTCTCCGGCAGTACATAAGCGGCAGAGAGTACCTTTGACCTCTTATCTCTGATTTCTTACATAAAAAACGCACTCCCCCGAGAATCACTTTGACCTGCGAGACTGTATTTCAAGTATAAAGGAGTGTACCTTTGATGAACCGCAAAAATATCGCCTTGTTTCTGGCGCTGCTGATGCTGGCTTCCACCGCTGCCGGATGCTCCGATTCCGGAGAAACGGAAACCACAGCGGATACAGCGGCAGAAACCATAGAAACCGAGACCGAGACCGAACGTCCTTATGCCGACCTGCCGGAAGTGGATATGGGCGGCGCGGACATGACCATTCTGGTGGGCTATAACGAAGAAAAATGGCCTCCGGATACGGTCGGCGTGTCCAAGAACGAGTTCGGCGCCACAGAGCTTACCGGGGAAGCCGTCAATGACGCCCGCTACAACCGGAACCAGCTGCTGAACGAACGATACAACTGCGTGATCAGTTCCGTGGACCAGAACGCCGTAACCAACAGGAACGTTCTGCATGACGACATGACCAAAGCCGTGGATACCCTGATGATGGCCGGAGACAACAATTATGCCTTCATGCTGCTGCAGGGATATTCCACCTGCAAAATGGCCATCAACGGCACGCTGAACGACCTGAACAGCATGGAATATCTGGGACTGGACAATCCCTGGTGGGACCAGAAGGCCAATGCCGACCTGACGGTTATGGACAAACTGTACTACACCACCGGCGACATCTCCACTGCGGACAATGACGCCACCTGTACGGTTTTCTTCAACAAGAAGCTGGCAGCGGATCACGCCATGGAAGACCCCTACCAGATGGTACGTGACGGCACATGGACCCTGGACACCTTCCTGAGTCTCTGTGAGGCCACTTCCCTTGACGTGGACGGCAACGGAGAATTCAACGAATCCGACCAGTACGGTGCCATGATCTGGGACGATATCACCATGGCCGTAGTCAACGGCGCCGGCATCAAGTGTGCCGAGGTCGGTGAAGACGGACTGATCACCCTGACCCTGAACACCGAACGGACCGTCAACGCGCTGGACAAGTACATCCCCTTCGGCCGGGACAAAACCCAGTGCTTCCAGTACCAGAGATACGGCTCCGCTGCCGACACACTGGCCATCCAGATGTTCTCCAACAACCAGGCCATGTTCTTCATGCAGCTGATGCAGATGGTACCCAAGCTGAGAGATATGGACGCCGACTTCGGGATCCTGCCCTTCCCCAAGTATGATGAAGCACAGGAAGAATACTACAACACGGTAGGTTCCTGGCATTCCGTATTCTTCTGCATGCCTTTCGGCAACATCGACACCGGCCACAGCACCATTCTGGCGGAAGCCCTGGCCTGCGAAGGTATGTACACCGTTACCCCCGCGTACTATGAAATGACCCTGAAGAACAAGGCTGCCCGTGACGAAGAATCCGCAGAAATGCTGGACATCATCTTCGAAACCCGGGTATACGACCTGGGCTGGTACTACCAGTTCGGTATGTACAACGAAGAGGTCATGAACCTGTTCCGCACCCAGCACGCCGCCAAGGAATTCTCGTCCATGTACGCTTCCAAGGAAAAGAAGGCCATCACCGAAGTAGAAAAAGCCAACGAAGCCTTTGAAGCTGTCGTTCAGGGACAGTGATTCCCCCTCCCTTAACCCGAATCCTTTATAAAGACATACACCCTATCAAAACAAAAAGGAGAAAAACACCATGGCAAAGAAGCCCAATATTCTGTTTTTCGGTATCGACTCCCTGCGTCGTGACCGCATGAGCCTGTACGGCTACAAGAAGCTGACCACTCCCTACATCGACAAGTTCCTCTCCGAAGACTCCA
>SVSN01000113.1 GCA_015064285.1 Oscillospiraceae bacterium
CGGACTGTACCAGAGAACCGGCAATGTTCAGCGGAGGCATGATCACGTCATAGGTGGTGTCACCGGACTGTACGGTGTTGCCGGCTTCGCTGAGCAGATTGCCGCTGTTCGGTGCGTATTCGGCAAGCACTACATTATAGGTTTCCTGTACGTAGCTGTTCCGGTTGTATACGGCGTCGTTCAGCACTTCACCGGTCAGTTCTGCAGAGCTGATACTGGTTTCTTTCCAGTCGGTCCAGGACTCATTGGCCTTGGTCATGAAGGTAAAGGTGCGGCCGCCGAAATCCTTGTCCGGCAGACCGGGATCAAAGTTTTCGGTTTCTTCGGTTTCCACAGCAGCAGTATCTGCAGCGGTTTCGGTATCGGCAGTGGTTTCGGATGCACCGCTGTCACCACAGGCAGTCGCAGTGGACGCCAGCATCAGCATAGCCAGAAGCAGGCTCAGTTTCTTGTTCATACATTCCTCCCACAGTCATCCGCCGTCCGGCAGACAACTGATTCTATTTGGATTTCATCATTTTATTATATCAGAAATTCTTTATCTTTTCAATGTTTTCCTTTACTTTTTCCTGTCCGGAATATAGATTTTCCGGCATGATTTTTGTGCATTTCTTCCATGCCGACTGTGTCCGGGATCCGGTGAAAAACTTCCCGTGAATCTTTACAAGCCTGCGGAAATATGATATAATCAGAACAATAAACAAACGGAGGTATTCCCTTGAAGATTACCGAATATGCACTCTCCTTCCCGGATGCACCCACGCTGACCATGGTACTGGCAGCCGATCTGCACTGCCGCCGATACAGCGAAGCACTGAACGTCATTTGTGGAATAAAGCCGGATCTGGTGGTATCCTCCGGTGACATGATGCACAACTGTGCGGACTTCCGGGTAGATGAGAGCTTCAATATGCCCGGGCTGACCTTTCTCACGGAAGCTGCCAAAACAGCACCGGTATATCTGTCTGTGGGTAACCATGAACGGGCTATGATGCCGGAAAACCGGAGGATTCTGGCAGACAGAGGGATTACGCTGCTGGATGACGAATGGATCCGTGCGTACGGTATGGTGATCGGCGGGCTTTCTTCCCCCCTCAGACTCCGGTACCGCAGAATGGATCCCACCCCGGAGCCGGACATGGAAATGCTGAGAGGCTTTGCGGCTGAAGAAGGCTTCCATCTCCTGCTGAACCATCATCCGGAATACTGGTCCGACAGAATCCGCGGTACCGGGATCCAGCTGACCCTCTCAGGGCACGCCCACGGCGGTCAATGGCATCTGTTCGGCAAAGATATCTTCGCCCCCGGGCAGGGAATTTTTCCGAAATACGCTTCCGGCCTCTTTCAGTCGGAAACGGGAGAAACGATGATCGTCAGCCGGGGCATGGCCAATACAGTAAAACTGGCCCCCCGCTTCGGCAATCCGACAGAACTGGTGGTCATCCGGCTGACAGGAGAAACTGCATGATTACGCTGCAGACGCTGTCTTTGCCGGAGGAACTTTCCTCCCGGGGATTTTTGCTGTATATGTCGGAAGGTAAACGGCCGGAAACCTGGTCACATGAAGCCCTGCTCACCGCCCTTCGGCAATATACCGGCCGGACATACGCACCGGAAGATATCGTGCGCTGTCCCAACGAAAAGCCGTATCTCAAAGACGGTTCCCTGCAGTTTTCCGTAACCCACAGCGGAGAAATCTGGATGGCCTGTCTGGCTCCTGTGGCTGTAGGACTGGATCTGCAGATGCACAAGGAGAAGTATTCCCCCGGTGTGGCCAAACGATACTTTCACCCCACTGAGCTGGCACTGCTGGAAAATGCGAAAGCAGAAGGAAAAGATCTTCCGCTGTTCTTTGCCATCTGGTGTGCCAGAGAAAGCTACGCCAAATTCACCGGAGACGGAGTTGCGGGTATGGACAAAAGTTATTCCACAACCGCCTCGCCGGTTCCGCTGTACACACTCCCCTTCCGTGCCGGATACTCACTGACCCTCTGCACGGATCTTTCACACACAATAAAATGACTTATCTCTCTACAGGAGGACAATCCTATGCTGAAACTCCCCAGTATTTTTGCATCCGGCGCGCTGTACCAGCAGAACGCCGAACTGACCATCCACGGCCTGACCGATGCCGGTGCTGTAGTGGATGCTGAACTGACCGGCAGTGCCGATCATCCTTTTTCCGCTGCCCGTGTGACTGCTGATGAAAACGGCGCTTTTTCCCTTAGCCTGCACTGTCCCGCTGCTTCCATGGAAACCTGGACCCTTACGGTAACAGCCGGTGACGAGCATCATGTGATGAATGATATCCTTTTCGGCGATCTCTGGCTGGCGTCCGGGCAGTCCAATATGGAGCTCTCCAACCATTTTCAGCCGGAAGAAGACGAATTTCTCGCTTCTCTCAGCGGACGGAAGATCCGGGTTTATCATGTAGACAACATCGAAGGCGGCTGTGCGGGACAGTTCCCTTATGAACCCACCGACACCGCCCCCGGCAGCTGGCATGAAATGACAGACCGGGAGTTCATGGACTGGATGTCTGCCGCCGGTACCGCATTCGTGAAAGAAGTTTACGACTATCTCCGCTCGGCAGGCAGAGAAATGCCCATCGCATTCATCAACTCCAGCTGGGGCGGCACCGGGATCACTGCATGGATTCCCCGTTCTGCCATGGACACCTCCGGCGCTCTGCTGGAACGGATGAAAGGGATCGGCGCTTATCCCGATGCAGAAAAATGGAACACCAGGGGAGACACCAACTTCCAGCAGCCTACCTGCCAGTACAACTGGAAGATCCACTGTCTGGTGGGTGTGAAGCTCCGGGGGATTCTTTGGTATCAGGGGGAAAACGAATGCTGGGGAGAACCCCACTGGCGGATCTACAAGGACTTTCTGAACCTGTATCACAATACCTATAAAGAACTCTTTGCGGCCTGCGACGACTTCCCTATGATTTCCGTACTGATCTATCCCTGGGCTTACACCAAGGGTGACTGCTTCCTGGGCTACCTGAACCAGGCATTTATCGATGCCGCCAGAGAACGGCCGGACACCTTTTATTTCACGCCCATTACCGATCTGCCGCCTGTCTGGGGTTTCATCGGCAACCATCCCATCCATCCCGCACACAAATATGAAGTGGGCAGACGGCTGGGTACGCTGGCAGAAACGGCAGTTTACGGTAAAACCGGGCAGAAGCATCCTGCCGTCATGGACGGGTATGAAGTAAAAGACAACCGGATTCTGGTACACTTCTCCATTCCCGGGCAGGCCGAACCCATGGATGCAACCACTGCCATCCGGATCGGGGAAGAAATCGTACTGAATCCCAAAAAGCAGAAGCGGCCCATCGGTCTGTACATCTGCGGCAAGTCCGGCACCTATGTTCCCGCCGACTGTGAAATCATTGTCCCCGACACCATTGCGCTGTCCCATCCGGGTATTGAGCATCCGGTACACGCCGCTTACGGCTACAACTCCATGGAAGAAGGCTGCAATCTGTGGGCCGGTTCCTATCCGCTGGCATATTTCCGCACGGACGACAAACAGTGGAATGGGGATAACACCGACGGCATTATTGAAATCGAATGCAAGCCCTGGTGCGACCCCACCCGGACAAGCGTCTGGGCGGCGGATCTCCGTCCAGGCTGCGGCGATCTGCTGGATGTGTTCTATCATCCCGTCTGGAAGCCTGCCTGCGGCTGTGAAGTGGTCCACGACCGTGCCTTCACCCTGGCTGACGGCAGCATCCGCATTGCCCTTGCAGAAGGAGAATACGCCCCTGCCGTCCGCTCCTCGGTAATCGGTGCTTCGGTGGATGCCCATCCCTACAACCGGCTGGATCTGCAGAAATATACCGCACTGCGCCTGCGGATGATGAACTGCGAACACACTTCCCTGTCGCTGGTGCTGACCTACCGGGAAAAAGACGGTGTTCAGCTGACCAAAACCATCTCTGCGGAAAAAGTAAAGGATCTGCACCACGGCTGGGCTGAATATGCCATTTCTCTGGAAGGAATTCCGGAAGGGGAAATCATCCGGATGGAATTCCGTGCGGCACTGACGGATACATATTATCACTTCGTGAATCTGGAAGGCTTCGTGCTGATGCCCCGATAAACAACCGTATACAACGGAAAAGAGTCTCACAGCGAGGCTCTTTTTTCATGCAGACATAAGAAAAGAGTCCCCGGATGGAGACTCTTTTTCTCAGTACGTTATGTACAACTTATCTCTTCTTGGAGATAGCGTAGCCGGCTGCGGAAACGATAGCAGCAACAGCAGCGATAACGCCCATATCGAAGGTCTGAGGAGCAGCGGGAGTTTCCACTACATCTTCAACTACTTCAGGAGCGTCAACGTGACCAGCAACATCGGTGGTCAAGGTGTACTTGTTAGCGGTGGGGCCATCGAACCAGGAAGAGTCGATGATCAGGGACTGAGTACCGCCGTCCTGTTCCATGATAACGTTGGTCATAGCGAAAGTGGTGCCTTCAACAACAACGATAGGAGTGTTGGAGGATTCCCAGCAAACTGCGGGCATGAAAGCTTCCAGAGTGTAGTTGGAACCGTTCTGAGTGCAGGCGATAACAGCGTCTTCAACGTCGCCACCAGCGGAGCCGGTACCGAATACGAAGTGTTCACCGATTTCAGCCTTGCCGTCATCAGCAACAACCAGAGACCAGAAGTACAGGTCGCCTACGTTGGAACCAGCAGCAGTTACATCAGGATAGATGCAGAACTGAACGCCGTCACCGGAGTTGTAGGAACCATTGTTGCGGGGATGAACAGTGGAAGGAGCAGTAGCGTCCTTAACGTCTGCGAAGAAGTACAGACCGGAGTAGTCCCACATCCAGTAGAAAGTACCGTTGGGGCAGGTGTCCAGAGTACCGGAGATAGCATCGCAGGTGTCCTTGTTCAGGGTCACGGTCAGAGCGTTGTCCCATTCGTCACCGGAGATCACACCGTCGATGGTGGGAGCGGTAGCAGCCATGGGGATGTTGCGCTTTTCATCCATGGTAGCACCGGCAGAAGCAGAAACTGCCAGAGAAACTACGCACAGAGAAGCCAGCAGCAGAGAAAAGAGCTTCTTCATAATAAGCCTCTCCTTATGAAATAAATTTTGTCCGCCCATATTTTTTTAACAAAGCATGGGTTTGCATATAGTATGATACCATAAACCCATCTGAAAGTCAAGTATATTTTGCTATTTTATGTCTGAAAGAAAATACCGGACAGAAAAAGAGCCCCGCACGGGACTCTCTTTCTATGAAAATGTACTTATCTCTTCTTGGAGATGGCGTAACCTGCAGCGGATACGATAGCAGCTACAGCAGCGATCACACCGGCATCAAAGGTCTGAGGAGCAGCGGGAGTTTCAGCAGGGGTTTCCACAACTTCTTCAACAACCAGAGAAGGAGCAGTTTCATCGTGCAGAATCATTTTATAGCAGTAGTTGGCAGGAGTGAAGTCAACCTGGGGATTGGTTTCCACAGCGGTCAGATAAGCGTTGGTGGTAGCACCGGAATCGTCACGGTCCAGCATAGCCAGAATGAAGTTGATTTCCTGACCATCGCCATGGGTCCAAGCGTAGCCGTCGCCGCCCAGGATTTCGATAGATTCAGTCCACGGAATCATCATTTCAAAGGACCAGCCGTCAGCAGATTCAGCGCATGCACCGGAGTAGGTGAATTCGATACCGCCGCCGCCGTAGGGATGATACAGGGCGCCCAGTTCACCGTTGGACATCATAGCAACGGAGAAGAACATAGCACCGCCGCCTCCGGCAGCACCAATCAGACCTGCGGGGTCGATAGCAAACTGAACAGCGTCCAGATTGTATACTTCAGATACTGTCTGGGGAGAGTTTACGTCATTGTCAGCAGCGTCAACGCCGATGTACAGACCCTTGTCGTCCCAGCAGAAGTAGTAGTCAACGTCGTCGGTAACTTCGCCGGCCCAAGCCAGAGCGGTGTCCTTACCCAGAACAACAACATTGTCGGTATCCCATTCGCCTTCGGAGATCACGCCGTCCATAACAGGGGTGTTCTTGTAAACGTCGATGGTAACCTTGTCAGCCGGCAGGGCAGCTGCAGAGATGCTCATGGCAGCAACCATAACGGACGCCAGAGCCAGTGCGAAAAACTTTTTCATGATTTTTCTCCTTTT
>SVSN01000018.1 GCA_015064285.1 Oscillospiraceae bacterium
TGTTCGGTATTGATACGTGCGATTCTGTCGATGTCATAGAAAATATCGGCCATGTCCCGTTCCGCCTGATCGCCAAGCGCACGGATTTTTTCAGATATCTGCATAACTTTGTTGTCCTTTTGGTTTTATAAAATAATTTGTATACTGTAAAAAACGGTTATCCGCCCATTTCCTCCCGGAAGCCGGTGACGCCCCCCGACTGGATGCAGGCATACAGCGCACAGTCCGCCGACACACCGGTGTCTGTCAGACTTACATCCACCGAAGCGATGGCAGTCTCAACGGTTTCCGCATTGAACCAGAAGTTCCCGAGGGAATATACCACCGGTACGCCGTCACAGATTTCCCATGGCTGGAGTACGTGGGGGTGGGCCCCGATGATCACATCCGCACCGTGGTCGATGAACAGATCCTTTTTCTTCTGCTGATCCGCGTTGACAGCCGTGGAGTTTTCCGTACCCCAGTGCACGTATGCCACCACCACATCCGCTTCTCCGGCGGCTTTGTCCAGGGCGGCGAGGATGTTTTCTTCTTCATACATCAGAAAAATCCCCGGTGCAGTGTCCGTGGCTCCCGGTGTCATCCTCCATTTTTCGGCATTGGAGGCGGCCACATAGGCAATCTTCATGCCGTCCGCTATAAAACTGCGGTAAGCCATGGCTTCGGTGAGGTTTTCCCCCCCGCCCACATAGGCGACCCCTGCCGCATCCAGTGCGTCCATGGTGTCCAGAAAAGCATCTCTGCCGTAGTCATGGGCATGGTTGTTGGCAAGGGAGACGATATCCACCCCGAGGGAGGAAAAAATCTCTGCGTTCTCCGGCTTGCCCCGGAAGGTGTACAGCTTGTGTTCCGTCGGTGTTCCCCGGTCGGACAGGGTGCATTCGCAGTTCATCAGCGTGATATCGGCATCGGCCAGCCAACCGCGCAGATCCTTGGTAATGTTATTCGTAATATCGCTGCCCATCCGGTGATAGAGCTGCATATTGTACCAGTCATCCGCCAGACAGACATCCCCGGTAAAGACCAGTTCCGCCGTGCCGTCCGTAAACGCCGTGCCCGCAGAACCGCCGCGGATATCCCGCCATGCATGAAAGGTGTATCCGGTGATTTCCCGGAAGAGATTTCTGGCTTCCGTAAGGCCGGTGCAGTCCGTCAGGGCATCCGCCAGCGCCAGCTTCTGTGTATCCGGCAGGCTGTCCAGCAGGGCGCCGTCCGTCACATCCGCAATGTCCGCCTGCCGCAGGACATCACTGTCCGGCAGTGCCCGGATGATTTTTGACAGTGCTTCTCCGGTGGGGATTTCCGGCGTTTCCGGTGGGACAGGCTCGGTTTCCGGCATTTCTTCGTCCGTCTCCGGCATTTCCGTTTCGACGGCTTCGGTTTCCGGTGTGGTCTGTGGCGGTTCTGCCGTTTCTGCAGATTCTGTTTCGTTCTGCCCGCCGCATCCGGTGAGAAGAAGACTGCAGAGAAGAAGAGTCGCCAGTGTTCTTGTATATCGCATGAATTGTTATTTCGTACTTTCGGTTTTCTATATTTCCATAATCGGCGTGACGGCCAGCTCCATGGCGAACCGGCATACCCGTTCCGCCGCTCCCGCACCGGCAAGGGCTTGTACACACCGGCCCATGGATTCCAGACGGACGGGGGAGGTCAGCAGCTGATACAGGCATTCTTCCACCGGACAGGTTTCCGAAGCCGCCGAGGCCGCGCCGTTGTTCAGCAGAAATTCCGTGTTCCGCTGCTCCTGTCCCGGGATGGGATTGACAATGACCATGGGCAGACCCTTGGCCAGAGATTCCGATGTAGTAAGCCCGCCCGGCTTGGTGACGATGCAGTCCGATGCGTCCATCAGCAGGGAAATATAGTCCACAAAGCCGGTGGTCAGCACCGTATGCCGCAGTTTTTCTTCCGTAATCAGACTGTCAATCCGGCCTTTTGCCTCTTTGTTGTTTCCGCAGACCACCACCATCTGGAAATCCGTGTTTCCGTGGATACTGTCGATCTGCCGGACGGTTTCGTCCAGATTGCCGTAGCCCATGGAACCGCCCATGATCAGGAGGGTGACTTTGTCCGGATCCAGCCCCAGCTTTGTTCTGGCCTCCCGCTTCGGTACAGTCTGCAGAAACTGCGGCCGGATGGGGATTCCATAGGGCAGAATCTGCTCCGGCCGGAAGCCTTTGCGAAGCCCCTGGAGAAGCAGTCCTTCCGCCGGCGTGACCACATAATCGTTCCGGGTACAGTCTTCCCAGTAGGGGTGGAAGGTGAAGTCGGTCAGAATCCCCACAGTGGGGATAGACAGCATCTTTTTTTCTTTCAGGTGATCCAGAATCATCCCGGCGAAGGGATGGGTAAACAGAATCACGCCGTAGTCATCGTGGTTGATAAAATCGGCGATGTCCCCGGCGAAAGCCATATCCACCAGATGGGTAACGGCCTTTTCATCGCCCCGCCGTTTTTCCGCCAGCCGGTAGCCCACTTCATAGGCGCGTCTGGCCTTTTCGGTAACCAGCAGATAGCCTTCCGACAGAAATTTCGCCAAAGCCGGGGAAATGTACTGGAAAGTGTCCAGCACCGTACATTCGGCACCCAGCCGTTCAAACTCCTCTCTGAGGGCTTTTGCTGTGGAATTGTGTCCTTCTCCTGCAGTGACAGATAAAATCAGGATTTTCATAAGGGTTCTCCTCCGTAAATCTGTCGTGCAAGGGCCAGCCGTTTACCGTTTTCCGGCAGGACGGCTCACCTTTGCATTTTTTCCGTTTTTCTTTTCGGCCATGGAGAAGCCGAAGCGGCCCAGCATATCACCGACCGCATAATAGGTTCCGTGGGCATAGCAGCAGAGGGAGGCTCTGGCCATGTCCAGCCGTCCTTCCTCGTCCAGCAGGCTTTCGTCCAGGGCAACCCTGGTAATGTCCGCCATGAACATATCGTGGGAACCCAGGTGCAGAATATCGGTCACCCGGCATTCCAGCGCCATGGGGCTTTCGGCAATCCGGGGAACGGCCACCGTGGCGGACTTTTCCATGGTCAGACCGCATTTCTCCCATTTGTTGACCTTCCGTCCGGTGACCATGCCGCAGTAGTCGCAGGCTTCCGCTATGGCGGCAGGCACCAGATTGATGACAAACTCTCCCGTTTCCGTCAGAAGTCCGTGGGAATGCCGCTCGGGACGGACGGAAATATAGGTTTTCGGCGGCTCGGAGTTGATAATCCCCGTCCAGCCGATGGTGATGATATTGGCGTCCTTACCGCTGCCCACCGTCACCATCACAGCCGGAACCGGTGCCAGCAGAGTGCCGCCTTTCCATTCGGTTTTCATAATTTACTCCTCAATTTCCAGAATTGACAGAAATTCTCCCAGGGTTTCCGCATGGTTCAGCCGGTCCCGCATCCGGGCGCTGCCCCGCATTCCCTGCAGGAAATAGGCCGCCCTGCCTCTGGATTCCCGGATGCCAACGTGCTCTCCTTTTTCTGCCACCACTTCTTTTGCCAGCCGGGCAGCCATACGGCGTCTGTCCCCTTCCGTGGGAACAAAAGGCTCTTTCCCGGCGGCTGTTTCCAGAATCTGCCGGAAAATCCAGGGATTGCCCAGCGCGCCTCTGCCGATCATCACGCCGTCACAGCCCATGTTCAGCATGGTCATGGCGTCCTCGGTGGTGGTAATGTCTCCGTTGCCCACGATTTCGCAGGCAGGAACGGTACCGCGCAGGGCGGCAATCAGATCCGCCAGCACTTCCAGCCGGATGCCCGGGGTGTACAGTTCTTCTTTGGTGCGGCAGTGGAGGGACACCCTGTCGGCGCCCGCCTGTGCCAGCATGACAGCCATCTCCGGCGCATTGATGCTCTCCGCATCCCAGCCCGCACGGATCTTCACCGAAAGGGGCTTGCCGTATTTCCGGCAGACGGGGGCAACCGCTTCCACGATCTGCGCCGCCAGCTCCGGGGTTTTCATCAGCCCGCTGCCGTCCCCGTTGGAGGTGACTTTCCGCACCGGGCAGCCCATGTTGATGTCGATTCCGGCAGGTTCTGCGGCATACCGGCAGCCTTCGTATCCGCCGGTCAGCAGAATCTCTGCCCCTTCCGCCATCATCGCGGGATCATGTCCGAATATCTGAAACGTCACCGGCCCTTCCCCTTCCAGGATCCTTGCCAGTGACGCTGTTTTTTTATCTCTGTAATGGAGCGCTGCCGCCGAGATCATCTCGCTGACCGTTTCCAGGCATCCGTTTTCCGCACAGATCCGCCGGAACGGTCCGTCCGTATACCCGGCCATCGGCGCCAGTACCAACCGGATTTCATCCGTCATATTTCTACTCCTTCAAAACCTGCCCTGCAGGTAAAAATGCAAACCGTAAAACCACAGGTTCTTCCGTTACTGCGAGACCTTTCCTTCCGCCAGCCGGAACGCAAACCGTACCGCCAGATGCGGCAGGAACGCAAAGAGGACAGCGGCGAAAAACTCCGGAATGGTTACGTGAATAATGGCAGCAGGCAGACTGACATAGGGACTGGACGTAAAGAGAATCACCAGTGTGAACAGGCAGCGAAGCAAAGTGGTGACCACAGTATACATGGCCCGCACTGCCAGTCCGTCCCGGAAATAGTAAACCGTCAGAAGACCGCAGAGATATCCCGCCGGCATATACAGCAGGGACAGGATTGTAACGGTGGAACCGCCCAGAGATTCGATAATGAATGCCGCCGCCAGTCCGCTGACAGCGCCCCATTTTTCTCTCGCCGTCATGGATATGGCCACCACCAGCGGCAGCATCAGATCCGGCACAGCGCCGAAGGGTTTGAACCGGGCAAACAAAGTGGTCTGCAGCAGAGCAAAAAAAGAAATCAGTATCAGGCAGACCAGCCCGCGGATGATGGGTTCGATTTCAATGGACAGACCCAGCCGCCAGCCGTTCAGCTTTTCCAGAAGGGTTTCCGGCTGTTTTTCTTCCGGAAGGCCGGGATCTGTCCGGTTCCGGTTCTGATTCCGGTTCTGGTTTTGGGGAGAACCCGGGTACCGGTCCTGCAGGTTGTAGGGGCCTCTCTGCCCGGGAGTAGGGCTGTTCACGGAAGATCACCTGCCTTTTCCGAAGATTTTATGATATTATTCTGCGTACAGTGTAAAGTCGGTAATAATCATGACATCGCTGACGTCAGACACCGGTGCCACGCACTGCACAAATGCGGTTTTCGTACGGGTATAGGGATTGGTTTCCAGAGACTGGACATATCCGACTACCAGACCTCTGGGATACACCCCGAAACCGGAAGTCAGAATACGGTCGCCTGCCTGAATGGTGGTATCGTCAGCCAGATACTGCACTTTCACAAGCCCGTCGCCGGTAAGCTGGATATCCCCTTCCGCCACGCCGGATTCGCCGGTGCGCTCCACGTACACACCCACAGCCGACTGGGCTTCCAGCAGTGTGGTGACACGGGACCAGTTATACCCTACTTCGGTAATCTGCCCGACCACCCCGGCGGCGGTAACCACAGGCATACCCACAGTGATTCCCGCGCCGCTGCCGGTATCCAGGGTAAGCACGGAGGAATAGTTCCCGCTTTCCCGGCCGGTTACGGTGGCGGCAGTCATTTTATAGTCGGTATGCTGTCTTTTCATATCCAGGAAGTCGCTCATCCAGGCGTACATTTCTTCCATTTCCTTGTTGTCGTAGATCTGTGCCTGCAGGGACGCCACTTCTTCCTTCAGCGCCATGTTCTCTTCCACCAGCGCATCAAACCGGTAAAAATACCCGGCAAAACCGTCTACCGCATCTCCCGCCGCATGAAACACCTTCTGCATTGGCGTCAGAAGCACGTTCACCATATCCCGGAATACAAACGTTACCCCCATATTATAGTACACCATGGGCACAATGGTCACCAGCAGTGCCAGCACGGTCATGATGTAGAAAAATCGGTTTTTGAAAAACTGCTTCATGTGGGGCTCCTTTTCGTTAGTATTCCAAAACATTCGGGAGGGGAAACGCGGCTTTCGCAAATGTGTCACTGCAGCGGGCGCAGTAAAATCTCACTGCCGCACACGCCCAATAATTCTTATTTCTTAATTCTTACTTCTTAATTATCTCGTCCGGTACCGGATGCTGCCGTGGAGGCCTTCGGTTTCGATGATGCGGCCGATGCCGATGGCTACACTGTCGATGGGGCCTTTGGCAATGACGGTACGGATGCCGGTAACCCGGGAGATCAGCAGATCCAGTCCGGCCAGCAGCGCGCCGCCGCCGGAGAGCATGATCCCGGTGTCATAGATATCGGATGCCAGCTCAGGCGGAGTATTTTCCAGAGTAGTCCGGATACTTTCCACAATATGCTGCACCTGATCGCTCATGGCTTCCCGGATTTCCGCTGAGGAAATGGACACGATGGCAGGCAGGCCGTTGAGCAGATTCCGACCCTGAATGCTGACGGCACCTCTGTCTGCGGCGGGATGGACACTGCCGATCCGCTTTTTCAGCATTTCCGCCGTCACATCCCCGATGAGGATATTGTATTTCCGTTTTATGTAGGCAATGATGGCTTCGTCCAGCTCATCCCCTGCAATCCGCAGAGAAGTGGACAGCACGATACCGCCCAGGGAAAGCACAGCCACTTCAGTGGTACCGCCGCCGATATCGACGATCATGCAGCCTCTGGCGTCTTCCACCCGGAGACCGCTGCCGATGGCCGCTGCAATGGGTTCTTCAATCAGGGCAACGGACTGTGCGCCGGCTTCCAGCGTAACGTCTTCCACAGCTCTTCTTTCCACTTCGGTCACGCCGTAGGGGATACAGACGATAACCTTCGGACGGCTCATGATGGTATTGCCGGATACTTTTTTGAAATAATGCCGGAGCATGGCGGCAGTGATATCAAATTCCGCAATAACCCCGTCCTTCAGGGGACGCATGGCCACAATGGAACCGGGGGTTTTCCCCAGCATCATTTTGGCTTCGCTGCCCACAGCCACAACCCGACGGCTTTTGGCTTCCACAGCCACTACAGAGGGCTCTCTGAGGGCAACGCCCCGTCCTTTTACATAAACCAGTGTATTGGCAGTACCCAGGTCAATTCCGATGCTTTTCATGTCCGCTGTGCCTCCATTTCCCGCAGGGCTTCGTACACTGCTGTCACAGGCAGCCCCACCACATTATAATATTCGCCCTTCAGCTCTTTCACAAAGACACAGGCTTCCTCCTGGATGCCATAGGCACCGGCTTTGTCGTAAGGCTGGGCAATTTCGATATATTCTTCAATTTCATCCTCTGTCAGTGTCCGGAAGGTCACTTCAGTGGTTTCGGCAAAGCACTTTTCCCCGCCCGTCCAGTCTGTCAGGCACACCCCGGTAATGACCTTATGGGTTCTGCCGGACATGAGCCGGAACATCCGCACGGCATCGTCGTGATCCTTCGGCTTGCCCAGTACCTCACCGGTCTGGGGAATATAGACCACCGTATCGGCGGAGAGTACCACTTCACCGTTTTCCGGCGGTACTGCGCTGCCTTTCAGCCGTGCCAGCGCCATCACATAGGCTTCCGGTTCTCCCACACGGTACGACACGGCCGATTCATCCGCATGGGACACCCGTATGGTATGAGGGATCCGCGCCAGATCCAGAATTTCGTGCCGTCTGGGCGAGCCGGAGGCCAGCACCAGTCTGTATGTCATTGCATTCATAATATGTTATACCTCTCGGATTTCATGATAAGGGGGACGGTGCGTCAGTCCTGCAGGATCAGCCGCCCCAGAAGGATGGCCAGAACTACAAAAATCACATGGGCCACCGTAATATTCACCGCCGCGCCGAAGGTCAGCGTCAGAACGTGGAGATCCAGCACAAAAGGAGCGGCAGTCCCGAAGTCCAGGCCGAAAGACAGCCAGTCCAGCCATGCCACGCCGGCTGTGATTTCCATCACCATGGAGCCGGTCACAATCCCCACCAGCACCAGCAGCAAATGGAGCCAGAAATGTTTCCGCATATGTATTTCCTCTTATTTCGTGCCCGTATGGCCGAAGCCGCCGGCACCTCTTTCGGTTTCATCCAGGGTATCCGCCTCTGTGAACTGTGCCCGCAGAACCGGCATCACCAGCAGCTGTGCAATCCGTTCGCCGGGTTCAATGGTGACTGCATCTTTTCCAAGGTTCACAAGACCTACGCCGATTTCGCCCCGGTAGTCCGCGTCCACTATGCCGATGCCGTTGGAAAGGGTAACGCCTTTCTTTACCGCAAGACCGCTTCTGGCGGCGATCACCAGCACGCAGTCGTCACTGTCCGGCTGGGCAGCGATCCCGGTGGGCACGAGGGCTCTGTCCATAGGAAAGAGGGTAAGCGGCGCATCGATGGCGGCGCACAGATCCGCACCGGCTGCCATCGGTGACTGATATGCCGGGAGTTTTGCGTTTTCCCGGAGCTTCTGAATTCTGATCGTCATGTGGGCCTCCTTGGTTTTTACTTCAGCCGTTTTCCCGCACGCTGCAGGCGGTTTTCCGTATCTCTGATAATCTGCCGGATTTCTTCCGCCGTTTCGATGGTGAAGAGGAATTCTCTGTGGGTCAGGGGCGGCAGGGTATCCATTTTGTCAGCCATCCAGAGGGGCTGTCCGTTGCAGATCAGGGAGATGCCGTTCCTTGCCGTTACAGGGAACCGGCTGCCCAGTCTGTCGGTCAGGGTACCGGTACAGCGGCAGGGATCGTTCTTCGTACCGCCGCAGGCCATCCCGGTCATTCTGCCGCCGAGCCCGCTGCAGGGGACGATGGATTTTCTGTCTCTGCCGTCCTGTCTGGGCAGGGAATGGAGTACGCAGCGCTCCGTCAGCATCAGGGGGATATGCCCGTACACAATGGCACCCCCGGGCATACCGGATCCGGCAAGAGAGCGCAGACCGCCCAGAGTCACTTCCGGGGACAGGGTCACTCTGTGGGCACCGGCAGCGTACCACCAGTGCAGGGCATCGCTGTTCCACACGTTCAGGCGGAAGGAGCCGCAGGGCTGCATACCGGTATCCCGCAGCAGATGCAGCTGCCCGGGGCTGTGGAACCGTACTCTGGTACATCCGGCTTCCCGCAGTTTCTCAATCAGGTTTTTCTGGTCTCCGAACACCAGCGGCGGCAGATCCGCACCGGTGTTTTCAGGCAGGCGGTCATCTCCCGCCATGGTCAGCCAGTCTTCCGCCGGCAGGTACACGGTTTCAAAATGCTCTGCCAGGGCGGGGTACCACTGTTCCTTCCCGTTCAGTACAGCCACCGCAGGAGAAGCACTGCCGCTGCAGGCATCCGGCGCATTTACTGTATGGGCATACGGCCCGCCTTCCGTCACCTGTACAGGGGGATGGAGAACGGCTTCCAGGGCTTCTGCTGCGCTGCGTCTGAGTGCATTGACTGCGGACACAGGATACCACAGGCCTTCGGCCACATCGGTTTCCGGCTGTCCGTCTTCCCAGCGGAAGGGGGTACCGCCCAGTTTGTTCAGATTTTTCAGTAAAGTCTGCCCGGTGACCGGGTTTCCGGCGGCTGTCTGGGGCATCTCCCCTGTGACAGTAACGGTTTTTCCGGTGCGCAGATCGGTCATGGTCATCTCCGCCGGTCTGTCCGCCTGCAGGGTCAGCTTGCCGGCGCAGGGGCCTGTCCGGTGGGAGAGATCGTATTTCGTCACGGTTTCCGTGGTTTTTTCGGTTTTCTGCTGTTCCTCGGTAGTGGGACGGATGCCGCCCATATTGCGGTAAGCGGTTTTGTCATCGGCCGCACGGAAGTAGCCGTCGGTAAAGCCTCCTCTGGAGAACAGCTCGTCCAGGGCGCGGATTTCGTCAGCGGTGGCCGCTCTGCCCTCATCCAGCAGGGTACGGTAGATTTTTGTCACACCGTAGACATAGGGTGCCGGCTTCTGGCGTCCTTCGATTTTGAGAGAGCGCACACCGGAGTCAATGATGGCGGGAATATGCCCGGCCAGGCACATATCTTTCAGGCTCAGAGGATAGTCCGCCGGATTTCTGGAATCGGGTTTTGGCAGCAGGCGCCGGTCGGTCACTTTTTCCGCATGGAGTCCCCGCTCCATACGGTACACCATCCTGCAGGGCTGTGCGCATTCCCCCCGGTTGCCGCTTCTGCCGCCCATGGCCCAGCTCATCAGGCACTGACCGGACACAGAAACGCAGTACGCCCCATGCAGGAACATTTCGATCTCCAGCGGGCTTTCCGCCGTCAGTTTTTTCAGTTCGGCAAGGGAAATTTCCCGGGGTATCACCATCCGGGTAAAGCCGTATCCGGCCATCATCCGGGCGTCATCGGCATTTGCCAGGGTCATCTGGGTGCTGGCGTGGAGCATGGCTTCGGGAAAGCGGCTGTGGATCTGCGCGGCAATGCCCATATCGGCGGTAATGAAGCCGGATGCGCCGCCCTTCAGCAGAAATTCCGCCAGTGTCAGCACCTCCGCCATCTCATCGTCCCGGACACGGGTATTGATGGTGATGTAGCTCTCCACACCCCATCTCCGGGTCTGCTGCAGAGCTTCGGTCAGCTCGTCCGTATCAAAATTTCTGGCACGCATCCGGTTGGAAAAGGCAGCCCCGCCGAAATACACGGCATCTGCACCTGCTGCCATAGCGGCCATCAGCGCTTCCGGCGATCCCGCAGGGGCCAGCAGCTCCGGCAGCTTTCGATTGGTCTGGTTCATGGATGGGGCTCCTTTCGCTGTACTGAATGCAGGATGTCCGTCACCGGATAATTTTTAACCCTTAATCCGCAATTCTTAGTGGATTGTCAGTTCCCTCTCAGCAGGGATTCGATGTAGCGGATTTTTTCTTCTCTGGTCATGCCGCCGTCCTGGCCGTTTTTCTTGCTGTCCAGGTAGCGTTCCAGGGTTTTGATCTTATCTTCGGCAGAGTCGCCGCCACCGGCACGCAGGGTCTGGCTCAGTCTGGTAAAACCGTCGCCGTCCTCCTGTTCCGGTTTTGCGGGCTGGCCCTGCAGTTTTTCCAGTTCTTCCTTCAGATTCCGTACGTTCACCTCATAGAGGGAAAGCTGGGCTTCCAGGTTCCGCATCCGCTTTTCCGCTTTCAGCCGTTCACCCACGGAATCAATGGCGCAGAGCAGAGCTGCATCCATGGTGGAAGTGCCTGTCCGCAGTCCGCCTGCCAGAATCGCTTCCATCCGGTCATTGACCTGGGAGACAACGCTGTCTACAAAAGCACTGTTTTCGTCTGTCACCAGTGTCAGGCTCACACCGGCGATTTCCACTGTGATTTTCCGTTTTGTATTCTGTTCCATATTCTTTCTCCATATGTCATATTCGTTGATAGTATGCAAAACAAAAGTCCGGCATGGCATAGTATCGGTATCTTACATAGTATACGCTACTCCGGCGAAAAATGATAGAGGGAAATTATAAACTTTTTCATAAATTTTTCGATTTTTTCCGTGCGGTATGTTTTGCTGCGGCGCCGGATATACTATCTCCATACACAAAAACCACAAAAGGCGGTAAATCATGAGAAAACCGATGTATAAAACAGGACTGGCGCTGCTTCTTGCCCTGATGCTTTCCTGCCCTGCCGCAGCCCATCCGCCGGAGGCACTGGCGCTTACGGCACGGGCGGTTGCAGCGGAATGTCCGGATGCTTCCTATGCGGTACAGATTGCGCTGGCGGCGGTAATCTTCAACCGGCTGGAAGATCCCCGGTTCGGGAACACGGCGGCGCAGGTGATCTGGGCAGCGGATTTTCTGACCTGTACCCGCACGGGAAGAATTGCTCTGATACCGGATGACGAAGTATATGCAAAAGCGTATGCAGCGGTCTGCCGGGCAGCGGAAGGCATGGATCCCACAGGCGGAGCGGTATGGTACGGCGGCGGGGAAACGGGACGTACTGCCGGGGCAGTGTGGTTCGGGGACGAAGGCTACCTGTTCTGGGGCGATCCGGCATAACTCCACTGCTGCCGCAAAAAAGGCCTGCGATCCGACTGAGCATCTGTCAGCGGAACCGCAGGTCATTTTTTCAGGTTATGGTTTTTCCCGGTATACACGCACATAGTCCACGGTCATATCGGCAGGCAGGGCGTTTATGGATTCTTCCGTACCGGCGCCGGCCCAGTCAGCCCCTTCCACGGTGAGCTTCATGTATCCCTTTTCGGGGCAGATGGCACACCGGTCTCCGGCAACACGCCAGACTTCTTTATCATCGATATAGAAAATATACGCCTCTTCCGTCCGCCAGAGGCCAAAGGTATGGAACTGACCGTCATAGATCTCCGCATCGTACCCTTTGCTGACGGAACTGTGCCGTTCTCCATAGCCGTCCCAGTGCAGAGCGCTGTTGGACTGATCCCACTGGCTGCCGATGCTTTCGATGATGTCGATTTCCACGCCGTCGGCGGCACCGTTGTCTTCCCCGGCCACATTACCGGCCATCAGCCAGAAAGCGCCCCAGATCCCCGGTGTCCCGGTAAACCGGATGGATGCTTCATAATAGGCATAGGCTTCGGAAAACTTTCCGGCAGTACGCACGGCACCGGAATGGATTCTTCCCTCCCCGGCATTCCACTCTGCCCGCAGGATCAGATGACCCTCGCCGTCCAGAAAGGACATATCGTTGTCCCATACATCAAGGCCGCCCTGTCTTTCCCATTCGGGGCATTTTTCCCATTTGGAGCTGTCCAGGGCATCCCCGTCAAAGTTGTCCTCAAAAAGCAGATTGGGATCCGGCGGTGCGGTTTCCGGCTCGGCTGCGGCTTCTGTCTGCATATCGTTATCTGTGCCGTTGCGGGTCTCCGCAGACGGTTCCGCTGACTGGTGGCCGCAGCTGCACAGTACTGTCAGTACGGCACACAGCAGAAGCGGCAGCAGAATACGAAATTTCATAAATAATTCCTCCTGAATACAGTTCCTGTTTCTGCCTGTAGTATACCGTAAAAACGACTTTTTGTCAATCGGAAAATCTGCCTTACAAAACCCATACTTTCATTGACATCCTCTGCAGATCATGTTATAATACAGGGCAGTACTCTAAATACTTAATCAGGAGAAATGTATTATGAACAGCAAAAAATGGATATCCCTGTTTCTCGCCATGCTGCTGACTGTACCCACACTGGCAGCCTGCGGAAACGATGTCAGCGAAACCACAGCAGACACATCCGCACAGGCAGAAACGGAAACCGAAACCGCAGAACCCAGCATTTACGATGGCTACGACTACAGCGGAAAGGCACTGCGCATCTTCTCTTCCATCAACGAATTCGACTCCACCAACGCCCACCACCTGATCGCCGGTACCGGGGAAACCAACGGTGAAATCGTCAACGACGCCGTGTTCGCCCGGAACGCCGCTGTGGAAGAAGGGCTGAACATCAAACTGGAGTTCACCCCCTGTGACTGGAACTACGCGGAAAACACCGACGGCCTTACCCAGATCGTGCTGGCCGGGGAAGACCTGTACGATGTCATCATCAACGACGTTCTGGCGCTGGTGAACTGTGCCAAGGCCGGCTACATGCGTACCATCCGGGAAGAATATCTTTCCCTGGACAGCGGCTGGTGGTATACCGACGCTATGGAATGCCTGGAAGTCATCCCGGACGTGAACTTCTTCCTGATGGGCGATTTCTTTGCAGACTGTCTGAACAGTGCCCACGTACTGTACTACAACAAGGATGTCATCCTGGACAACTACGGTGACAGCGGCTATGTGGAAGACCTGATCTTCGAAGGCAACTGGACCATCGACGAAGTGATGAGCATCATGGAAACCTGTGCCTTGGACGTAGACGGTGACGGCACCTACAAGGAAGGCGACCTGATGGGCTTCTACGTGGACGGCCTGGGTTCTCTGGCTCCCATGATGGGTTCTCTGGGCGTGGAATACCTGAAGAAGGGTCCCGACGGCTCCAACATTCTGGACTTCAACACAGAACACTCCGTCAAGGTAACGGAAAAAATTTCTGAACTGTACAACAGCCCCTATTTCATCACCAAGAGCTTCGGTTACGCCGAAGAACGGATTCAGTTCTTTGCCGGCAGAAACACTGTGATCATGGGTTACCAGCGTCTGGGCGACCTGCAGCGGATGCGTGACATCGAATTTGACGTAGGCATCGCCGTATATCCCAAGCTGGATACCGCACAGGAATCCTACAGAACCAACCTCCACGACACCACCGAAATCGGCGGCGTTCTGGGTACTGTATCCGATGACAATCTGGAATTCATCTTCACCTGTCTGGATTTCCTGAGCCGCACCGCTGCGGAATCCGTAATCCCCGTATGGTATGAAGAAGCCCTGAAGGTCAAGTATTCCTCCGGTACCGAAGAAGCCCAGATGATCGACCTGATCCGGGACACCATCGACAACCCCTTCTACGTATTCTATTCTCCCGCACTGCACTACAACGTAATCTACACTTTCCTGGACTGCGCAGGCTCCAAGAGCCTGGACTTTGCTTCCAATTATGCCAAGAAAGACCCCTCCACCCAGTCTGCTTATCAGGAACTGATTGCCGGATATCAGGCAGCCGTGGACGCCGGAATGTAAGCACACACTGTACATACAAAAAAGCCAATGGATTTTCCGTCCACTGGCTTTTTCTTTGCGTTTGTCAGTCCTTCTTGCCGAACAGACCGCCCAGCTTGCCCAGCACATTGTCGAGGCCCAGCTTTTCCGCTGCATCGCCGATATCATCGATGGCCAGCTTGGCTTTGATGCCGTCCACGATGGCTTCCAGCTTTTCGTCGGGCAGATCCACGTTCAGCAGCTTTTCCACTACTTTGATGGGATCCTTCTTGAAGTTTTCCAGCAGGTTGTCGTCGCCCTTCAGCTTGTCAATCGCCTTTTCAATCAGTTCCTTGATTTCTTCCATGGTGTTTTCTCCTTGTTTATGTGATGTAGTTTGGCGCGTAAATAATTTACTGCAGGCAACTATATTACGCAGTTTTTAATATTTTACATTTTGTTTATGAACAAATCAACCGTTTTTTCTGTTTTTTACTGTTTCAGCTGTACCGGCCCCAGCAGACCCACCGGTTCGAAGGTCAGGTATGCGGAGAACACGTCCTGTACGGCATAACCCAGATGGGAGGTGGTGATGACGGTCAGGTGTATTTTGCCTTCACCGGAGACAGGGAAGCGGTACGGCGGGATGATAGCGTCTCCCACAGGCTTTCCGTCCGCCCAGACCCAGCAGACCTCGCCCACCTGTCCCAGATCCAGCAGGTACTTGCCCGCTTCCGGCAGGGTCAGGTCGGTTTCGTATTTCACAAACCCGGCGTATCTCTTATGCTTCCGGACGATGTTGTAAAGGGTGTCCGTTTCTTCTTCCTTGCCGAACACGGTAAAGTCCGGTGCAGCGGGGTCGTAGGCATCGGCAGGGGCAAAGGAGAGCTTCCATGTGCCGGTGACGGCTTCTGTACCGACAGTTTCGTCTTCCGCATAATCAGGCAAACTGCCGATGTCTCCCAGATCGCCGAAGAACAGCATTACGGAGCCGTAGGGTTCCAGCCGGATCGGAATATCTCTGCCGGAAACGGCTTTCCATGCACGGTTTTCCATGGGATCATAGCGCACCAGATCGCCGCCCCGGAAGCCCCGGATCCGGAAGGTGCCTTCCACGGTGCCATGGATACCTTCATTGGTCAGAAGCACCGCATGACCGCCGTTTCTGCTGTAATGGTAGGCACGCAGTTCTTCACCGAAGCTGCCGGTGAATGCCATGTCATCCAGATGAGCCAGACGGATATCGTCCGCCAGATCTTCCAGCGTCACATCCCGGAACAGGCTGCGGATTTCCCAGTCGATCATGCCGCCTTCCACGGTTCTGTCGGGTGTACCGCCCACGCACCATACGGGCAGCCCCTCTCTTGCAAATTCCGCAAACTTTTCCACCACGGCGGCAGGCAGCACAGCGGCATACGGCAGCACGAACAGACGGTAGGTTTCCCCGTTCAGCCAGAGCTTGTTGTCTTCCACGTAAGCGGCATCCAGATAATCCTCGGGGATTACGTCAAAGTCGATCTGGTTTTCCATCATGACTTTGGCCGGTTTCTGGAAGCGCATGAATTCTTCTCCGGACCATTCGGCCTGTGCATGGTAATACAGGGCAGCGGAAGCATGGTGAAGCCCGCCGGAGAGCAGGTCGGAAACCCGGTTCATGTATCCCATCAGCTTGCCGAAAGGCCGGAACTCAGGGTTATGGCCGCCTGCATAGAAATGGGGCGGACAGTCAGGATCGGGATATTTGGGGGAGAAGGCATGGGGTACATATTCGTTGATCCCCCGGACCAGCATATGGTCGGTGAGCCATTTCATCATTTTGGTGCCTTCCGCCCAGCCGTAGGCGCCATAGATTTCGCACATGGCACGTCCTTTTTTCAGGGGCTGGATATGGGCATGGGAGGAGCCCAGCTTGGCAAGACCGAAATGGAAGAAGTCCGCATCGGATTTATCGTAGCTGCAGGGCACGGCGATGGTGTTGTGGGTCATGCCGGGAACGATCTGGCACAGCACCACGTCAATGCCGGCCATGTCCTGGCCGTTCAGGGAGCGGAAGAAGTGACCGCCGCCGGAGAAACCGGTATGGAGGTTGTCGTCTTCAATGATGTGGCCGATGTATTCCACCCCATGGGCCCGGCACCAGTCGCCGATCTGCCAGCAGAAGCATTTTTCGTACCGTTTGGTGACCACTTCCATATAGTTTACCCGCATTCCGGGTGCAGCGTCGGAGGGGAACCACAGGGCGGGCAGATCCACAAGCCAGCTTTCCCCGTGGAGGGCGGCAAGGTCGGCTTCCACCAGATCATTCCAGGGATAGCAGCCTTTGGAACGGTTTTCACCGCCGGTCAGCATCCGCACACTGTGCATCAGGAAAGGCTCGTCGCTGAAGTAGCCCCGGAAGGTTTTGCCGTAGTATTTCTGCAGGCGTTCATAATGGGGTTCGTACACGGCTTCGATGAGCACGTGAACCGATTCCTCCCGCATCATGTCGATATACTGGTTCTTCATGGGGGTGTCGATGAGAACAAAGATCCGCCAGTAACCCTCGGGCAGGTCAAAAAAGACCATACCGGATTCTTCATCGTACCGGTCGGTCAGATCCACAGCCTCGCCGGTCAGCCGCTGATCCAGCCGGTCAGGGTACCGTTTGCAGGCCACGATACCGATCAGACGGTCTTCCGCGCCCAGCCAGTGCTTTACCATGGCGCCGCAGTCGGTCACAGGCCCGGCCACATCCATGTGCCGTTCTGTAATCTGCCGTCTGCCCAGATGGGAGTATTTGTTCCACAGAAGGCCGTTTGCCTTCCCGGTGGGGAAATGGTCGTCGTCCAGCAGCCAGAATTCCATGCCCAGCTTTTCGCATTCGGAAAGGATCAGCTCCATGTCCTCATACCAGGGATCCTTTCCGAAGTCCGGGGCGGGTCTGGCTTCCACGCAAACTGCCCGGATGCCGCTTTCGTATATCTTGTGCAGCTCCGTCAGCAGAGTCCGGTCGTCCTCTCCGTGCTGCCAGAAAAACGGCAGGATATGATTGTCATGCTGCCCCGCAAGGGCTTTCTGCAGTTTTGTCTTCATTTGGTGTACCTCGTATTGTTTACAGTGGTTGAGTTGCTTATATCGTCCGGGAGGAGTTACGCGGCTTTTTTGAAAAAAAGCCTGGCAAAAAACTTTAAACATGGGTATTTGCAGGATATAGTTACTGCAATTCCATGTGCCACTAACTATTGTATATCCAAGACACAAGAAATAGTGAAGTGATGCTCGCCCACTCAAGTTTCTTGAGTGAGACCAAGCCTGCTCGCCGCAGATTGTTTTTGATTGCATGATTTAGTTAATCATCGGTTACTTATTTCTTATCTCTTAATTCTCCGCCAGAGCAGCCAGCTCGTTTCCCGTGAGGCGGTAGGTGGTCCATTCATCCATGGCAACCGCACCCAGCCGTTTATAGAATTCGATACTGGGGGTGTTCCAGTCCAGACAGCTCCATTCCAGCCGGCCGTATCCGCCATCTGCGGCTTCCGCTGCCAGGGTCTTCATCAGGGTCAGACCGATGCCGCGGCCCCGGTACTGGGGCAGAACAAATAGATCCTCCAGCCAGATACCGGCGCGGCCCAGAAAGGTGGAGAAATTGAAGCAGTACAGGGTAAATCCGGCAGGCTCTCCATCACAAAAAGCCAGGTTGACCTTTGCCTTTTCCTTTGTGAAGATCCAGTCGGTCAGCAGTTCTTGTGTGGCGACGACCTGATCTTCCATGTGTTCGTATTCGGCCAGTGCGCGGATGAAGGAGAGAATCAGGGGAATATCTTCCGGCTGTGCGGGGCGGATTCGGATATCGGACATGGTGATCGTTCCTTTTTCGTTTTTCTTTCAGTATAACACAGCTTCCCGTATTTTTGCAATGGTTTCCGGTACATTTTCATAACGGAAATCCAAATCCGGTTTGAAAATCGGACAATCCGACAGAGAAACGGATGAAATACCGTAAAATTCACATTCTGTTCACACGCGGCGGAAATCCGTATGCTACAATAAAATCCCATTCGCTCCTCTCACAGGCGAAAGACCGAGCGCACCCCGCATGTCGGACCGTCCGATCCCCCCGCGGCAGGCATTTATCCCTCCGGCATCTCGGAGTTGCAGAGATCACCGGCGGTATGTGCTCTTCTGCGGTGATCGTTTTTTCGTATTTGCGTGAAACAAAGAGGGGGTATTTTTTATTTATGATCGAACTGCATCATATCTCCAAAACCTTCCGTGTGGCCAGACGGAACGCCGGGATGCGGGAAGCTGTAAAGGCGTTTTTTCGCCGGGAATATACGGAAATCCGTGCGCTGGACGACGTATCCTTTACCATCGGTGACGGCGAAATGGTAGGCTACATCGGCCCCAACGGCGCCGGAAAAAGTTCCACCATCAAAATCATGTCGGGAATTCTGCACCCGGACATGGACAAGGGCACCTGTGTAATCGACGGACTGGTGCCCTGGAAGAACCGGAAAGAACACGTGCGGCACATCGGCGTTGTCTTCGGCCAGCGGTCACAGCTGTGGTGGGATGTGCCGGTGCTGGACTCCTACGAGCTGATCCGGGACATCTACCAGATCGACAAACCGGTGTACCGGCGGAATCTGGAGGAGCTGACCGAATGTCTGCAGATCGGTGAGATCCTGCGTACACCGGTCAGACAGCTGTCCCTGGGGCAGAGAATGCGCTGTGAAATCGGTGCATCCCTGCTCCACGACCCGAAGATTCTGTTTCTGGACGAACCGACCATCGGTCTGGATGCGGTGTCCAAGATTGCCGTGCGGGACTTTATCCGCCGCCGGAACCGGGAGCATGGCACTACCGTGATTCTGACCACCCACGATATGCAGGATATCGAAGCCCTGACGGAACGGATCCTCCTGATCGGCAAGGGACGGATTCTGCTGGACGGATCTCTCAGTGAACTGAAAAGCCGCCATTCCGGTGTACGGAAGATCACGGTATCCCACAGCGGCAGCGATGTGCCGGAGAAGCTGCCCGCCGGGATTGTCTGCACGGAAAACCAGCCGGGGCAGGCCTCCTTTGCAGTAGATACGGCGGCAGTGGGCGTGTCGGAAGCCATCGGTATGCTGTCGGGTCTTCTGGAAATCACGGATCTGTCTGTGGCGGGTGCCACGGCGGAGGAACTGGTGGTTTCCCTGTATGAGGAGTTTGCCATATGAATGCTGTGAATGCTTCTCCGGTATCCGGCATCCGCAAATATGCCACCTATTTCCGGATCCGGTTTACCTCCGGTCTGCAGTACCGTGCGGCGGCTGCGGCAGGGGTGGCGACCCAGTTTGCCTGGGGCTTTCTGACCGTACTGCTGTACAAGGCGTTCTGGGAGGCAGATCCGGCGTCCTTCCCCATGGGAATTGCCCAGGTGACCTCCTATCTGTGGCTCAGACAGGCCTTTCTGGCCATGTTCAACAGCTGGACGGTGGACAATACCATTCTCTCCGACATCACCGGCGGGAACATTGCTTATGAGCTGATCCGGCCCATGAATCTGTATGCCCTGTGGTATACCAAAAACATTTCCATGCGGGCAGCCAATGTGACCCTGCGGTTTCTGCCCGTCCTGATCGTGGCATCGCTGGTTCCCGCTCCCTACGGGATGGGACTGCCTGCCGATGTTCCCGCGGCGCTTGGGTTTGTGCTGACCATGATTCTGGGGGCACTGGTGACCTGCGCGATGGTTATGTTCATCTACATATTTACCTTTTTCACCATGCAGCCCATGGGGGTACGGATGGTGTTCAATGCCGTAACGGAATTCTGTTCCGGGGATCTGGTGCCTCTGCCCTTTTTCCCGCCGGCACTGGCTGCTTTTCTGGAATACACGCCTTTTGCGTCCATGGCCAATGTGCCGTTCCGGATCTACAGCGGGCATATCGCCGGGTGGGACATCCTCCGGTGTGCGGGACTGCAGCTGTTCTGGCTGGCGGTTCTGGTATTCCTCGGCTGTCTGATGATGAAAAAAGCCCTGAAACGGGCAGTGATACAGGGAGGCTGAGCGGGATGAAACTATATCTTCACTATCTCTCCATCCACCTACGGGCCCAGATGCAGTACAAAACCTCGTTTCTTCTGACGGTTCTGGGACAGTTTGTGGGATCTTTCACCTTCCTTCTGTCCATTCTGTTTCTGATGAACCGGTTCCATACCATAAGAGGCTTCACCACGGCCCAGGTACTGCTGTGCTTCGGCGTGGTGCTGATGGCGTTTTCCATTGCAGAATGTTTCTTCCGTGGTTTTGACTCCTTTGCGGGCACCATCTCCGGCGGCCAGTTCGACCGGATTCTGGTCAGACCCCGGAGCGAGGTTCTGCTGACCCTTTGCTCCAAGGCGGAGCTGTCCCGGATCGGCAGGTTTGCCCAGGCGGCGCTGGTCTTTGCCTATGCCATCCCAAGCAGCGGTGTCCATTGGACATGGGACAAAATCCTGACCCTTATATTCATGGTTGTCTCGGGCGTGGCGCTGTTTTCCGGACTGTTCGTAATCTACGCGGCCATCTGCTTTTTCACAACGGAAGGGCTGGAGTTTATGAACATCTTCACCGACGGCGGCCGGGAATTCGGGTCCTACCCCATTGCAGTATACGGCGAACGGGTACTGAAATTCTTCACCTTTGTTGTACCGCTGGCGCTGGTGCAGTACTACCCGTTTCTGTATCTGGTGGATCAGGCAGAGCACCGCTGGTACGCCCTGACCCCGCTGGCAGCATGGCTGTTTCTGATCCCCTGTGCAATCCTCTGGAAAGTGGGTCTGCGCCACTATAAATCCACGGGATCGTAAAAAATTCCGGCGGTTCATGCGGAAAACAGACATGCGAGATCCTGAAAAAAAGCTGACCGGACGTCACGGATCCGATGACTGCGGATTCTGCCGTTCTGTCAGCTTTTTTCTTGACAGCGTACCTGTCCCGGTATATAATAACAGGGAATACTCTGTATTTTTCAGGCAAAAGGATATAGTATGACGAACGAAACGAAATCCGATCTGCGCCGGGCGGCTGCGGCCACACTGCCGGTGCTGACGGGATATGTGGTGCTTGGCATGGGATTCGGCGTGATTCTCCAGTCCCGGGGGTATGGTGTACTCTGGGCGCTGGCCATGAGCGTGTTTATCTATGCCGGTTCCATGCAGTACGTTGCCATTGATCTGCTGACCGGCGGCGCCTCACTTTTCGCTATGGCGCTGACCACCCTTGCCGTCAACGCGCGCCATCTGTTCTACGGCATTTCCATGGTGGACCGGTACCGGGAAATGAAGCCGAAACCTTTTCTGATCTTTACGCTGACCGATGAAACCTATTCCCTGGTCTGTTCCGATACAGGCCTGGAGGGGATTCATAACCGGAATCGGTATTTTTTCTGCGTATCTCTGCTTAATTATCTGTACTGGATCACCGGCAGTGTCATCGGGAGCCTTCTGGGTTCTGTACTGCCTTTTTCCACCGAAGGAATCGACTTTGCCCTGACGGCTCTGTTTCTGACGGTATTCGTGGAGCAGTGGCTGAACACCAAGAACCATACAGCCGCCCTTGTGGGAATCGCCGCATCGGTGCTCTGCCTGGTGCTCATCGGGCCGGAGAATTTCCTGATCCCTGCCATGCTGCTGATCACCCTGGCGCTGACCATGCTGCAAAAACAGTCCGGCATTACAAACGAACCGGCGCCGGACAAATCTGCAGAAATGCCGGACGGGGGAGGTGCGGATCATGACTGAGCTTCACACTGTGCTGCTGGTGGCAGTGGCCTCGGTGGTAACGATTCTGCTCCGGTTTCTCCCTTTTGCCATATTCTCCGGCAGACGGAATACACCTGCCTTTGTGGTATATCTGGGTAAGGTGCTCCCCTACGCCATTATGGGCATGCTGGTGGTTTTCTGCCTGAAAGGGGTATCGCTGACCGCCGCTCCCCACGGCATTCCGGAAGCCGTCGCCTGTATTCTGGTGGTGCTTCTGCACATCTGGAAACGGAATACCCTGATCAGCATCCTGGGCGGCACGGTATGTTATATGCTGCTGGTACAGCTGGTGTTTTGAAAAGGTAAGAAGTAAGATATAAGAAATAAGAAGTATACAGGCGGCTGTATGCTTCTTTTTTTCCGTAAGGTCAGACAGATGCACATACCTCTTACATCTGACTTCTTACCTCTTACTTCTTTTTTGTATTTCCCCTCTTTTCCCAATAAAAAACCTGAAATTCATGCAAAATTTTACATTCCTCCCGTTGACCCCGGAAGGGAAATGTTATATAATATAAGCTGTGAGCAAAATACCACAGTATGAGCAATCATCATAAAGGAGAATATCACTATGGCCAATATTCAGTATTCCCATGAAGTGGAACAGATGTGTTGTGTTGCCAAGGGTCCCAAGCACGGTCCCGCTCCGATTCCGGAAGAAGGCAAATGGATTCAGGCAAAGGAAATCACCGACATTTCCGCCTATACCCACGGTGTGGGCTGGTGTGCCCCTCAGCAGGGCGCCTGCAAGCTGTCCCTGAACGTGAAGGACGGTATCATCGAAGAAGCACTGGTGGAAACCATCGGCTGCTCCGGTATGACCCACTCCGCCGCTATGGCCGCTGAAATCCTGCCCGGCAAGACTCTGCTGGAAGCACTGAACACCGACCTGGTATGCGACGCCATCAACACCGCTATGCGTGAACTGTTCCTACAGATCGTATACGGCCGTTCTCAGTCTGCTTTCTCCGAAGGCGGTCTGGTAGTTGGCGCCGGCATGGAAGACCTGGGTAAGGGCGAACGTTCCATGGTTGGTACTATGTACGGTACCAAGGCAAAGGGCGTACGTTACCTGGAAATGACCGAAGGTTACTGCACCAGAATGGCTCTGGACGAAGACAACCAGGTTATCGGTTACGAATTTGTTTCCCTGGGCAAGATGACCGACTTCATCAAGAAGGGCATGGAACCCAACGAAGCATACGAAAAGTCCAAGGGTACTTACGGCCGTTTTGCAGACGCTGTGAAGTACATCGACCCGCGTAAGGAATAATAGAGGAGGTAGGTAAGAATGGCTAAGTTTGAAGGTTACGAAAGACGCGAGGCGAAAATTCTCGCTTGTCTGAAAGAATACGGCATTTCCTCTATTGACGAATGCAAGGAAATCTGCGACGCCAAGGGTATCGACCCCTACAAGATCGTAGAAGAAACCCAGCCCATCTGCTTTGAAAACGCAAAGTGGGCCTACACCGTAGGCGCTGCCATCGCAATCAAGAAGGGCTGCACCAAGGCTTCCGACGCCGCTGCCGCTATCGGTATCGGTCTGCAGGCATTCTGCATTCCCGGTTCCGTTGCCGAAAACCGCAAGGTAGGTCTGGGCCACGGTAACCTGGGCGCTATGCTGCTGTCCGATGAAACCGACTGCTTCTGCTTCCTGGCCGGCCACGAATCCTTTGCCGCTGCCGAAGGCGCTATCAAGATCGCTCTGAACGCAAACAAGGTTCGCAACAAGCCCCTGCGCGTTATCCTGAACGGTCTGGGCAAGGACGCCGCCATGATCATCTCCCGCATCAACGGCTTCACCTACGTAGAAACCGAATTCGATCCCTACACAGAAGAAGTTAAGGTTGTATACGAAAAGGCATACTCCAACGGCCCCAGAGCTGACGTTAAGTGCTACGGTTCCGATAACGTTCCGGAAGGCGTTGCCATCATGATTCTGGAAAATGTTGGCGTATCCATCACCGGTAACTCCACCAACCCCACCAGATTCCAGCACCCCGTTGCAGGTACCTACAAGAAGTGGTGCAATGAAAACGGCAGACAGTACTTCTCCGTTGCATCCGGCGGCGGTACCGGCCGTACCCTGCATCCCGACAACATGGCAGCAGGTCCCGCTTCCTACGGTATGACCGACACCATGGGCCGTATGCACTCCGACGCACAGTTCGCAGGTTCCTCCTCCGTTCCGGCTCACGTAGAAATGATGGGTCTGATCGGCGCAGGCAACAACCCCATGGTTGGTATGACCGTTGCTGTAGCTGTTGCTGTAGAAGAAGCAAGCAAGTAATAGAATTCAACATAGAAAAAGTCAGGCGCAGGAATGTGTCTGACTTTTTTCTGTCTATTCATCTTTATCCTGCATATGCATCCGTGCATGGACGCTGTCACGAATCTTTCGTCTGCCAAGGTATAGCCCGATGCCCCAGCCGAGGAAAAATACAAGGATGGAAAGCAGTGTCTTCGGGATCGGATGCCATGTGAAAACCAGCAGAATTTCCAGCGGAACAGATGCAGATAACGTTTTGGCGGAAGACAGGAGCATCGTGCGTTTTTCTTCATAAGTCAGGATTACATCATTATTTTCCGGATAGTTCATGGTATCGGGAGCATCCTGACTGTGAAAGATCAGAATCATAATGACACTTCCTATAGCCATGAACAGCGGTGTGAGCGAAGCTTTGCTGATGTATACTCCCCCGATCTTGCGGAAGTCCTGTCCATGGAATGGCTCCTCCCGGAGGGTGTGATCACCGACATCGATACGGATACGGGCACGGCTGTCATTGCCTATGATGAAGCGGCAGACCGGAACGGTGCCGTCCTGCGGCTCACCCTGCAGGCTGCTGAGGTGGACGAAGCCGCGGAATGCACCATCGTCTGCTCCATGGCACTGGAAGTGGACGAAAAGCGCACGGAGATTGCCGTTACACCAGGCACTGTGGAAATTGCTGACTACAGTGACGGGGACACCAACGGCGACACCAAGCTCACCTCCGCCGACGCTATCTATCTCCTGCGCCACACCCTGCTCCCCGACCGGTATCCCCTCGCCGGCACATGGTTTGACTTCAACAACGACGGCACCGTGAACGCCAAAGACGCAGTGTATCTGCTCCGCCACGTACTGATGCCGGAAAAATATCCGATCACCAGAGAATAACACAAGATCCCGGACAACGGTTTCCAAAGGCCAGACAGGCATACTGTCTGGTTTTTTGTTCCATATATTTAGTTTATATTATTGACAATACTGCAGAGTCGGTATATAATGAAAACAGAATATTTCACTGAATACGAAAAAATACGATATTTGAGAGGTAAATGTAATGCGGCATTTCAGAAAATGGTTATGCACCGGAATATTGCTGGTTCTGGTATACATACTGGCAGCAGGTGCATCGGCACAGCAGGTCATTGACAGCGGTACCTGCGGGACAGGAAAAAACTCTATCACCTGGGCTGTGATCGAAAACAACAAAGTGTATTCACTGCTCTTCTCCGGCTCCGGCAGTATGGAGGATTATTATATCGACGGTCTCAGCGGTACTACCGCTCCCTGGGCAGCGTACCGGAACTCCGTCACCAAAGTTGGCATCGGGGAGGGCATCACCCATATCGGTGACAATGCTTTTGCCACCTTTGCCAATCTGAAGGTAGTTTCTCTTCCCACGGATCTTCTCACCATTGGTGACTATGCCTTCCATCAGTGTTCAGCCCTGAAGAGTCTTACGCTTCCCGCTTCCCTTACTTCCATCGGAAACGGTGCTTTCCTCGACTGCACCGATCTGGCAAGTGTGGAGTTTCCCGACACCCTTACCAAGATCGGCGGAAATGCTTTCGGCCACACCAAAATTACAAGTCTTGTTTTCCCCGCTTCCCTTACTTATATCGGAGACAGTGCTTTCCAGATTTGTTTTTCCCTGACTTCTGCCTACTTCTTAGGCGATGCACCCACCATGGGGGGTACCAATGTTTTTAAGGCAACCTCTGAGGACTTCACCATCTACTATGATGCAAGCACCACCGACTGGACTACTCCCGAATGGAACGGCTATCCTGCTTATCCCGTTACCGGTGACTGCGGTGCAAACGGCAGCATCACATGGAGCATTGACGGCACCACGCTGACCTTCTCCGGCTCCGGTAATATGGTGGATTACTTCTCCGGTGACATCTCCGGTACTTCCGCTCCCTGGGGCTGGTACGGCAGCTCCATTGAAAAGGTCGTTTTCTATGACAATCTCGGGCGTCTGGGCATCACCCGTATCGGTGACCATGCTTTTGACACCTTTACCAATCTGAAGGAAGTTTCTCTTCCCACGGATCTTCTCACCATTGGTGATTATGCGTTCGATAACTGCGAGGCACTGACAAGCATTGTGCTTCCCGATTCTCTGAAAACCATCGGAAACGGGGCTTTCTGTTTCTGCCGTGCGCTGACAGACATCAATTTCCCTGATTCTCTGGAAACCATCGGTGCCAATGCTTTCAATACCACCGATCTGACTGAGATCACCTTTCCCGATTCTCTCACTTCCATCGGTGCCAGTGCTTTCTACAACACCGAGTTTACAAATCTTGTTTTCCCCGCTTCCATTACTTCTATCGGAAACAGTGCTTTCCTTCTCTGTACTTCCCTGACTTCTGCCCGTTTCTACGGCGATGCACCCACCATGGGTACCGATGTTTTTAAGGCAACCTCTGAGGACTTCACCATTTACTATGATGCAAGCACCACCGACTGGACTACTCCCGAATGGAACGGCTATCCTGCTTATCCCGTTACCGGTGACTGCGGTACAAACGGCAGCATCACATGGAGCATTGACGGCACCACGCTGACCTTCTCCGGCTCCGGTAGTATGGAGGATTACTTCTCCGGTAACATCTCCGGTACTTCCGCTCCCTGGGGCTGGTACGGCAGCTCCATTGAAAAGGTCGTTTTCTATGACAATCTCGGGCGTCTGGGCATCACCCATATCGGTGACCATGCTTTTGACACCTTTACCAATCTGAAGGAAGTTTCTCTTCCCACGGATCTTCTCACCATTGGTGATTATGCGTTCGATAACTGCGAGGCACTGACAAGCATTGTGCTTCCCGATTCTCTCACCTCCATCGGAAACGGGACTTTCTGTTTCTGCCGTGCGCTGACAGACATCAATTTCCCTGATTCTCTGGAAACCATCGGTGCCAATGCTTTCAATACCACCAATCTGACTGAGATCACCTTTCCCGATTCTCTCACTTCCATCGGTGCCAGTGCTTTCTACAACACCGAGTTTACAAATCTTGTTTTCCCCGCTTCCCTTACTTCTATCGGAAACAGCGCTTTCCTTCTCTGTACTTCCCTGACTTCTGCCCGCTTCTTCGGCGATGCACCCACCATGGGTACCGATGTTTTTAAGGCAACCTCTGAGGACTTCACCATCTACTATGATGCAAGCACCACCGACTGGACTACTCCCGAATGGAACGGCTATCCCGCCTATCCGTTTACCATCATTGCCAGGGGCACCTGCGGTGCGGACGGAGACAACCTCACATGGGTGCTGGATGATACAGGCACGCTGACCATCTCCGGCGAAGGGGCGATGAAGGATTATAGTTCCAACAGCAATGGCGGTTCTACTGTCCCTTGGAATGACTACCGGTATGAAATTTCTGAGGTTGTTTTCGCTGGCACGGTAACCTCTATCGGGGATCTTGCTTTCTATGACTGCTCCGGGCTGACGCAGATTGTTCTCCCAGATTCTCTCTCCTCTATCGGGGATTATGCTTTCTCCTCCTGCTACGGGCTGACGCAGATTGTTCTCCCAGATTCTCTCTCTTCTATCGGAGATGCTGCTTTCGCTGACTGCTACGGACTGACGCAGATTGTTCTCCCAGATTCTCTCTCCTCTATCGGGGATTCTGCTTTCTACAACTGCAACGGGCTGACGCAGATTATTCTCCCAGATTCTCTCTCCTCTATCGGGGATTCTGCTTTCTACAACTGCAACGGGCTGGCGCAGATTGTTCTCCCAGATTCTCTCTCCTCTATCGGGGATTCTGCTTTCAATGGCTGCTACGGGCTGACGCAGATTGTTCTCCCAGATTCTCTCTCCTCTATCGGGGATTCTGCTTTCTCTGACTGCTACGGGCTGACGCAGATTGTTCTCCCAGATTCTCTCTCCTCTATCGGGAATGATGCTTTCTATGACTGCTCCGGGCTGACGCAGATTGTTCTCCCAGATTCTCTCTCCTCTATCGGGGATTATGCTTTCTACTACTGCTCCGGGCTGACAGACATCGTTTTCCCTGATTCTCTCTCCTCTATTGGAAATAAAGCTTTCTACGACTGCTCCAAGTTAACGAAAGCCTATTTCAACGGCAATGCCCCGGAAATGGGAAGTGACGTTTTCGCATACACCCACGAAGATTTCACCATCTACTACAATCCCAATACCACCGGCTGGTCTTCTCCCGAATGGAACGGCTATCCCGCCTATCCGTATGGGGACACCAACTGTGATACTGAAATCACCGATACCGATGCCCTCTATCTCCTGCGCCACACCCTGCTCCCCGAACGCTATCCCCTCCGCGGCGCATGGTTTGACTTCAACAACGACGGCATCGTGAACTTCAGAGACGCCGTGTATCTGCTCTACCACGTTCTGATGCCGGATGAATATCCTCTCTATCGTTAACCGAATCAGGGAATGTGCAAAAGCATTCCCTTTTTCTTTGCCGTCAGTTTGACACAGCTCCGTTTTCGTGCTATACTATACCCATCATCCATCATCCTGTGAGGTATCTCCTATGTTTACAAAATCCGACATCCATAACCAGCTCCGCGCCATGGGCGTCAAGCCTTCCGATACCGTCCTGATGCACACCTCCATGAAGGCTGTCGGCGAAGTGGAGGGCCGGGCGGAAGGGTTTCTGGACATCCTGATCGACTACTTCGCTGAAGAAGGGCTGTTTATGATCCCCACCCACACCTATGCCAATCTGAACGATATGTCCAAACCTACGATGGATATGTCCTCTTCCTATACCTGCATCGGTCTTCTGCCCTCTCTGGCTGCGGTTCATCCGAAGGCGCACCGTTCCCAGCATCCTACCCACTCTGTAGCGGCCTTCGGCAAAAAGGCAGCGGAATACATTGCCGGTGAAGTGGATATCGACTCCTCCACCCACTGGAAAGGCTGCTACGGCCGGCTGTACGATGTGGGCGGCAAGGTGCTGCTCTGCGGCGTGGGACACAACCGGGACACCTATCTCCATTCCTGCGAAGAGCGGATCGGCGTACCCAACCGGCTTACCCCGGGTCTGAAGAACACCACCATCCGTCTTCCCGACGGTCAGTTGATCTCTCACCCCATCCACAGCCATTATGCCGCCGGCTGCAGTGATGTTTCTGCCCATTATCCCAAGTACGAACCGGCTTTCCGGCGTGCCGGCGCCATCACCGACGGTTTTCTCGGCAATGCACCCACCCAGTTCTGTGACTGCGTGATCATGTGCGATGTTATGGCACGCATCCACAAAGCGCATCCGGAAGAACTTTGTTTTGACGATGAACCCCTGCCGGAATGGCTGCTGGAATAAAGACAATATAGAATTTTTAGTCGTATTATACAAATTTCCTTCCTCCAGAATCCCTATTTCGTTTACTATTTTATTTTCAAATAATTGAATTTCGTGCATTTCAAAAAATTCATTTTTTTCACAGTGCTGTTTTCCTGTTCTTTTTCCGCAACTTTTTGCTAAAATCCCTTGTAAACCGATCATGATTATGATATAATTAAGGTGGAACCACGAATTTGTAAAAAATACTTAAACTCCCATACATTTTTACCAATTTCGCAGTTTCAGGAAAAACAAAAGGAAGAATACAGGAAAAAGAGAAGAGGAAGGAAATCAATATGAACAAATACGTTAAGAAGATAGCGTCCTTGTTCCTGACGGTTTCGGTACTTTTATCCAGCCTCGCTTTGGGAGTAGCAGCTGACAGTGATGAAGTATCGACATTAGGAAAATTACTGGACAGCTATGAAACACAAAGCGGCACTTTTACCTTTTCCAAGGAAAGCCGTATCTTTGTAGTAGGTGATGCTGAACCTGAAGGAAACCTACTGCAGACAGCTCAGCTGATCCAAAGACAGTTTGCAGCCGATCTTGGGCTGACTGAAGCTCAGAAACTTATCTGGGGGCCTGAAAACTACGCCAAAGCCGGTGACATTGTACTCAAGATTGACAGTACCGCCGGTACCGATGGATACATACTGAATGTTACCGATAAAGCTGTTATCAGCGGCGGTGACAACGATGGTTTGATCTACGGCGCCAATATGCTGATGAAATTCTTTGACGCCAATGATGGCGTCACATCCCTCTCCGGATTCACCGCAGCCGACACGCCCGATACAAAGGAACGTACTGTCCATCTGGATCTCGCACGTAAGTACTACACCGTTGATTGGGTCAAGAACTTCATCCGTCAGATGAGCTGGATGGGTTATAACGCACTGGAACTGCATCTCTCCGAGGACGGCGGTTTCCGGGCAGATTTCTGGGATCCGGATTACTACACTGCCAACTATCAGCCCGATAATGACTTTTCCTGGCTCTGCGGCAGCCATGTCCAGTCCTGGGTTGAGGATCCCTACCGCACTGATCCTAACGCAGACGATTATCTAACTACAAAAGAACTCGTGCAGATCTGTGAAGTTGCCAAGGAATATCATATCGAGATTATTCCTTCCTTTGACAGCCCTGCTCACATGGACTACATCACCTGGAAGTTCGAACAGAACTACAGAAGCAACCGCTCCTACAGCTTCACTTACGGTGGTACAACCTATCAGGCAAGTTCTACAAGTGGTTGTATCAACTATACCGGCAGAACCGGTGCTTCCTCCCCCACTTGGCCTTATTACACCACCATTGATATCACCGATGGCACCATGGCAAAGGCTTTCGTCTTCGCTCTTTACGAAGATATGGCTGATTTCTTCAGGGAATATGCCGGTTCCACAAAATTCAATATTGGTGCCGACGAAGTAAACCTTTCCTCCAGTTATGGTCCCAAGTGGAGCTACAGCCAGTTCCCCGGTTATGTAAACTCGCTGAACCGTATGCTGAATGATAAGGGTTATACTGTACGCATGTACAATGACTTTATCGGTTCCACCACCTATAACCAGAAGAATTCCAAAGCTGTATACAGTTTCGATTCCAATATCGAAATCTGCTACTGGACATCCGACTTCCATCCCACCACGGGGGAATGGTCTGAGCCTATTTGGCATGTAAAGTTCTTCTGGGAAAACAACACTGGCACCACCGATAACTGGGGTGACGGTGGCCGTACCATGTACAACTGTATCCAGACCAACACCTATTATGTTCTCCGTGAAGGTACTTCCGGTACCCACAGAGACGCCCGTGACCCGAATAACAGAAACTGGACATTCTACGGCACCAATGAAGAGGATATCTACAACAAATGGTATCCTGCCGATATCAGTGAAAAAGGTGTCTACACCGAAAATGCTGCCGATGTTCCTGCAGACCAGCTTGGCGGTGCCTATTTCCTGATCTGGAACGACTATGCTGCGCTGAATACGGAAAGTGAAGTATGGAACGGTGCTCTCGACTGTTATGACAAAGACCGTTATTACTACCTGTTCGATATCATGTATTCCAATATCATCAAGATGTGGAACAGTGATGTCAACAATTCTGTAACCTACAGTAAATTTGCTGGTGTACGCGATACCTTCAGCTTGTTCCCCGGCTATACTTCCTGCTCTGCAAATGCCAATCTGCCCGTTGCAACTGCTCCCGTGAAAGCAGACAATCCCAATGCCGCAGATCTCTCCGCATTGAACGCAGCGATTGCGGATTGCAAGACTATCAAATCTGATAAGTACACTGCAGGCAGTTACAATGCACTGCAGAATGCCATCACCGCCGCAGAACAGGTTGCTGCAACTGAGAATGTATCTCAGGCTGAAGTGGACGCCGCTGTGGTTGACCTGAACAATGCAAAAAGCAGCCTTGTGGATCTCACCGACCTCAAAAGTGCCCTTGATGCTAATGCCGATCTTTACAGTGGCAATAATACTGACAGTTTCTATACTGACGACAGCTACAATGCTTTCAAGACGGCATATCAGAAGGCGGCTCAGGTCAAGGAAAACGCAAATGCGACACAGGAACAGGTAAATACTGCTGCTGCTGATCTGATTCAGGCAAGAAGTAATCTGACAGAAGCACCTGTAACGCCCGATCCTGATGAACCTGTTGTACCGGATGTAACTCCTATCTCCACCAATATAACGGTTCATCTGAAAGCATTGGATCATAAAGACAATACCATTAAAACGCTATCCTTCCAGACAGATGATACTTCCAATTTTAAGGTATATATTCCTGCAATGACCGGTTATGTATTTGATTATGTTGAAAACAAGGGTATGACTTTCACACCTCTTGCATCCAAAGACGGTTCCGGTCATCTCAGCGGTAAGCTTACTAACGGTCAGGCTGAGGCAACCATCTGGTATACCAATGCTCCCAAACTTACCTCTCTGAGAACTCTTATCCGTGGTGCATACAAAACTGCTCCCGTTGTTTCCATAGATGGCTCTGCAATAATTTCCGATACTTCATGGAATGCGTACAGAGGTACAGAAGAATCCGCCTATGAAAAAGCTATAGCATATGTAAACAGCTACGATACTCTTAAAGAAGATCAAAAAACACAGACAGTTATTGACAGTTATTACGATGCACTTTTGAAAGCCCAGAACTCTTTAACTACAGATGCTGAAGTATCTATGGACAATCTGATTCTCTGTAAGAAGACATCCGCCTCTGCCAACGGCAAGCAGTTCAAGATCGAAATCAGAACCGATGTAAACGTTGCTGATGTAAACATCATTTTTGATAACGACCCCCATGCGATCATTACCTATCAGGCAAATTTCAAAAAACTCAAAGTTACCAATGATGATGGTTCTTCCGAATATCGGTATGTGAAGGTCTGGGCTGTCACTATTAAATCAATTGCAACCGGCTCTTACGAAATTATTGACATGGATTCCAATTACTCTGAAGCTTACAAACCAGCTCTGAATACTGACGGCAATGGATATAACATTCATGTAGTTCTCAGCTGAGCTTCCAAACAATCATAACCACCCGTTAAACAGGTGGTTTGCACAAGGGCTAAAAACCCAACACTACCGGCCAGCGACTCAAGTCGCTGGCTTTTGCATACTCAAGCCTATTGCCTTTGCCACTTTTGCTGCCCCTCAAGGAACGTTTGTATTACTTGCTGCCCTTAAAAGGGGCTTCGGACTCTTTTACACTCAATTTATTAAGTGCTATGTCGTGCTTTTCTTGATCTTCGATATATTTCCAGATCGTGCTTTCATTGAATCCTACTGTGCTTACATAGTACCCTTCTGCCCCAAAATGTCGATTCCCAAATTTATATTTTAAGTTTGTATGCTTATCGGCGGAACCGGCGAAAAGGCGCTGTTTTATGAAAAGGGAGTACAGATATAAATCCTGTATCGTTAAGTAACCGATGATTCACTCTTCACCGCTGTTGGCAATACAAACGGTAGGGCGGGATGCCTACATCCCGCCGTCGAAAGTCATGCAAATGGTGTATTTCTGTACGTAAAACATACGATTTTGTTCGTATATGTTCGCAAAATTTTCCGTGATACTGTATGGAATGGCGGAATACTAAACTTTGCATCTGTAGGATATACTCAAGGAACTTGAGTGGGTGGGCCCATCCTGCCTAAGGCTTTGTATTTCCTATATTCTGCAGGAAATAGTACGTTTTTATACTGTTTTCAGTGGCGAATACCTAATTCCTTCACGGGAGGACCAAGGCCCTCCCCTACCAAAAATTTTGCATTTGGTTGACAGCACGGGAATCATCATTTACTTACCTCTTACTTCTCACTGTCCTTCATGTTTTCCAGAAAATCCGGCGTATACTGCCGCAGGGCTGACTCTTTCTCCTGGGTATACCCGTCAAAGCCAAGCCGCAGTGCTTCGTCCAGTACGGACTGATACTCAAATTCCGTCACCCGCCGCAGCAGGGATTTCGGGATCCCTTCCGTGGGGCAGGCGGCCAGATATTCCGAGAGAAAGTCCGGTGTGTACTGCCGCATCAGGGACAGGCGCACGTCCGCCGGATTGATCACCGATGCTGCACGCTGCAGGACGGCCATGGAATCCTTTCTCTGGCCCGGCAGGCACAGGTGGCGCAGGATCACGCCCCGGCGCAGCAGGCCGTTTTCATCAAGCTGTACCGTCCCGGTCTGCCGTACCATGACTGCCAGCGCTTCCGCTGCCCGGTCGGGGTAATCTTCTGCATGGGAGAGGGTCTTGGCCAGTGCCGGATCGGCGTATTTGAAGTCGGTCAGGTAAATATCCACCAGTCCGTCCAGTGCTTCCAGTACGGCGGCGGATTCGTATCCTCCCGTGTTCCACACCACCGGCAGGGTCAGGCCGTTTTGTTTTGCCGTCACCAGTGCATCCCGGATCTGTGCGGCGTAGTGGGTGGGGCTTACCAGATTGAGATTGTACGCTCCTTTGTCCTGCAGTTCCAGAAATACCTCCGCCAGTTTGTCAGTGGAGATGGTACGTCCGGCGGCAGAGTCACGGCGGCTGATGTCCCGGTTCTGGCAGTACAGACAGCCCAGGGAGCAGTGGGCAAAAAACACCGCACCGCTGCCCCGGGGATCGTTCTCGCCGATGTATCCGCTGATGCAGGGTTCCTCCCACCGGTGAAGCATGACTTTGGATACCTGCACATCCCTGCCGGCGCCGCAGATCCCGGTCTGTCCGGTGAGCCGGTTGATGCCGCAGTTTCTGGGACAGAGGCGGCAGGCAGTCAGGGACAGGGCAGAGGACGCGTCTGTTCGGCTTCTCATTTGCTTTCCTTGCTGTCCTTGGTACCCTTGCTGTAGGTGGAGAGCATATCGTGCTTCAGATCCCACAGCTTCTGGGACAGATCCACGTAATAGTTGTGGGGGTTTTCAAACCGGAGCACTTCGTCCCACATGGAGTCGATTTCGGTTTTGCAGTAGTTGCGGATCACGGACAGCGGGGGCAGGTCGTAAACCAGCTTGCCGTTCCGGAACACTTCCACCATCAGGGCTCTGGCGGTGAAGTTTTCCATCACCCGGCGCTTCCATGTGTGCACAGGGTCAAAGATTTCCAGCGGTTCTGCGGCATTGACGGTTTCGTCATGGAGACAGATATAGTCCGCCTCCGCCTTGCCGGTTTCCGCATCGTACAGGCGGTAGATTTTCTTGAAATGGGGGTTGGTGATCTTGGCGGTATTTTCGCTGACCTTGATCTTGGGTACGATATTGCCTTCCCGGTCTTCCTTGGCCACCAGCTTGTACACGCAGCCGAAAACGGCGTCGGACTTGGCGGTGATCAGTCTTTCACCCACGCCGAAGGCATCAATGCAGGCACCCTGCCGGAGCACTTCGGTGATGATGTATTCATCCAGAGAGTTGGAAACGGTGATTTTGCAGTCGGTCAGTCCCGCTTCGTCCAGTACCTTCCGGGCTTTCCGGGTCAGATAGGCAATGTCCCCGGAGTCGATCCGGATGGCGCAGGCCTTTTTGCCCATGGGCCACAGCACGTTTTTGACGGCCTTGATGGCATTGGGAATCCCGGAGCCGAAGACGCTGTATGTATCCACCAGCAGGGTGGGGTTGTCGGGATAGAGACGGCAGTAGGTTTCAAAGGCTTCGTATTCGGTGTCGAACATCTGCACCCATGCGTGGGCCATGGTACCGCCTGCAGGTACGCCGAAGAGCTTTTCGGAAAGGGTGCAGGCTGTCCCGGCACATCCGCCGATGTAGGCCGCTCTGGCTCCGAATACAGCCGCGTCTTCCCCGTGGGCTCTGCGGGAACCGAACTCGGAGATGGGTCTGCCGCCAGCCACCCGTACCATCCGGGAAGCCTTGGTGGCGATGAGGGACTGGTGGTTCAGGGAGAGCAGGACATAGGTTTCGATCAGCTGGGCTTCGATGGAGGGAGCACGGACGGTGAGAATGGGTTCGCCGGGGAAGATCACGGTGCCTTCCGGTACAGCCCACACATCTCCGGTAAAGTGGAACGCCGCCAGATAGTCCAGAAACGCTTCATCGAAAATATTCTTGCTCCGCAGGAAAGCGATGTCGGCAGGGGAAAAATGCAGATCCTCAATATACCGCACAATCTGCTCAAGCCCGGCCGCTACAGCATATCCGCCGCCGTCCGGTACTCTGCGGTAAAAAACGTCAAAATACGCAATATCATCCTTCAGAGGCGTATTGAAATACCCTCTGCCCATGGTCAGCTCATAAAAGTCGCACAGCAGCGACAGACTGTATTCGTTGTTTTTCATGCTTTGTTCCTCTTTGCGTTGTGTTTGGCTTTTGGGGGAGATGGGGGGGACGGTCGCTTTTTTGAAAAAAGCTCCGCAAAAAACTTTTTAAGGACTTCACCAATTCAGGTACTGCAGGCAGAGCCACTCCGCTCTGACAGCAGGAAAGCGAGTTGATTTCATCAACCCGACGGTTTCACCGAAGGTGAATACCGGGGTTTCGGGATGTTCGGGTTTAGTAGGATGTGCCTGCCAGGAGAGTAGTGGTATAAGCGGCTGCGCTTCGCTTTGTTTGGGTTATATAGCAGCGCGGTCAAACACCTTTGGAGAATACCGGTTTACCGCTGCCTGATCTCTTCATCTACCGGCTGCACTCCGCTAATTCTCAATTCTTAATTCTCAATTAACCAATGTTGTGTCTGTACCGTGTTTCCCATGCTTCCGCTACAAGGGCATCCACGTCCACCAGCGCTTCCTGGGCTTCTACCTTGTCCAGTTCCGGCTGTGTGCGGGGGTGACGGGGGGTGAAGACGGTACAGCAGTCCTCGTAGGGGAGGATGGAGGTTTCAAAGGTGCCGATCTTCCGGGAGATTTTTATGATTTCTTCCTTGTCCATACCGATGCAGGGGCGGAAGATGGGCAGCTCGGAGGCCGCTTCGGTGACGCACATGGCTTTCAGGGTCTGGCTTGCCACCTGACCCAGGCTTTCCCCGGTGACCAGTACTTCGCAGTGGTTTTCCTTGGCGCACATATTCGCCAGCCGCATCATGAACCGGCGCAGCAGCAGGGTGAAGTAGTCTTCTTCGCAGTTGTCCCGGAGCACTTCCTGAATGTGGGTCAGGCTGATGACATGGATCCGGATCCGGCCGCCGTATTCCGCAATTTCCTCTGCCAGCTGGAATACCTTGTCACGGGCGGCTTCACTGGTGTAGGGGAAGGATTCAAAGTGGAGGGCGTCGATGGTCATGCCCCGCTTCATCATCATCCAGCCGGCTACGGGAGAGTCGATCCCGCCGGAGAGCAGCAGCAGCCCTCTGCCCGCAGAACCTACAGGCATCCCTCCGGCACCGGCATCCTGACCGGCATGGATGTAGGCCGCCTGGTCTCTGACTTCAATGCGGACGGTCACTTCGGGATTTTTCAGATCTACCTTCAGATAGGGCATAACGGACAGGACAGCACCACCCACTTCGGCTGCCAGCTCGGGGGAACCCAGAGGGAACCGCTTGTCGCTGCGCTTGGCTTCGCAGCGGAAGGTCTTCACGCCGTCCAGCTTTTCGGGCAGATAGGCCTTTGCGGTTTCCAGAATGGCGTCCAGGGTCTTTTCGCAGGCTACGGCCCGGCAGATGCCCACCAGCCCGAAGATTTTGCCGCAGCGGGCATACATTTCATCAAAATTCATTTCGGCTTCGTCGTCGGCGGGTTCGATATACACGGTGCTCTGCATATACCGGATATCAAACCGGCCAAGATCGGAGGCGCGTCTTTTCAGTTCTTTCAGCAGCAGGGCTTCAAACTGGTTCCGGTTGTTGCCTTTGAGTACGATTTCACCGTATTTGCACAGGATGACTTCCTTCATGGGAGCTTTCTCTCTTTTCTGTTATTTTATATGGATTACCTTACAGTATACCACATTTTTGCCCGGCTGCATAGGGGGTGGACAAAAATTTGCCGAAAATACGCACGGATACACAAAAAGAAGCTTGCCGCACCGGAAAAGCAATTCCCCCCGATGCAGCAAGCCCCTGTTTTATGATGCAGAAGTATTGTAAATGGCTCCAGTTCCACAAGGCTATGATTACCCTGACCACCCAGCCATTAAGCTTATGGTTTGCAAAAACGAAAACATTGTAGGGCGGGATGTCCACATCCCGTCGTCTGATGTCTTGCAAAATTTACATTTCAGTAAGCATACAATTTTGTAATTATAAGTCGTATATTATGCCGTGTTGCGTAGTCGGATACCAAATCATTCAGCGGCGGGATGTGGGCATCCCGCCCTACAATACCATGGTTTTGTAAAACCATCAATTCAGATTCAGATCCGCACGTTCCTGCAGACGTTTCCTTTTTCCAAGATATTCTCCCAAAATGCCTGTTATAATATAAAAAACATCTGTTACAAACATTGCAATGATATACATATTTGCGGGTACATCATTGTAGGAAAAAGTCAATTCCTGTTGACCGCCTGCATATAACAAGTGCGCCAGATAGTATGCTCCTGCAGTTGTATACTCTGCAAAATGAAATATTCTCGCATATACCAGCTGCAATGCAACCGCAAGTATAAGGGAAATCAATAAACTTATACCATGAAATTCTACTTTTTTGTATCCCCTTCTATATGCAAAAACAAACAGGAATGCACAAAGTATGAAAACACAGGCGAAGACTGAAGAAATTCTGGACCAAAATCGCCCCTGATCATTCGCAAGCATTCTGACGATCAGACCGACAAAATTGTGACCAACAAAGAACGCAGGCCAAACACAGATGACAATTTGCAACCAGTATAAAAGTGCATCCGTGAGTATATTTTTGATTCTGTTCATTGCTGAAAACCACCTTTCCATATGTCAGGGATTTCACACCTCATAATCCGTTAGCAGAACTCAAACAAACGATAATCCCCAAGCCCCTGTCAGCTGAAAAAACGGTAGGGCGGGATGTGGGCATCCCGCCCTACAGGATTTCGTTTTTATAAACCCCGGTTCATCAATTCAGATCCGTACGTTCCTGTTGACTGCATACCGCTCACGCATCATACTCCGTCAGAAGAACCTTCTTCCATTCCGACGTACCGTCGGCCAGATAGTATGTCTCCACAGCCCAGGGCGTGATCGTGTCACGAAGCACTGCAGGCAGCAGATCGCCGGTCACGGTCACGGTGGCTTCACGGCCGGTGAGCTCGTACAGACGCACAACCAGCCCGGTACCGTCTTCGCTTCTCTTGATGGCGGAGAGCATCACATTGGGACAGTCGATGTGCAGACCGCTGTAAGGCCTGTCGGACAGCTTGCCGGGATGCCATGTTTCAATGATGTTGGTTACAGGCTTGTTCAACTGGGCGGCAGCTTTGGTTACGGGACACCAGCACTTACCAACAGGCATCAGGATGTACTTAAAGTCAATCCGACCCTGATCGGTGAATTCGCTTTCATCCGTCCGGGGGCCGCCGTGGTCGCCGTAGATGGGGCTGCGGAGCACCGTCTGATAGATGGTGCCGCCTTTGACGCTGGAACTGTAGGTGTTGTCGTTGACGATGGCGTATCCACCGTTATCGCCCTTCACGGCAGTCCAGCGCAGACCGGGCTCTTCTTCGCCGTCGGCAGGTCTGGGCATGACGCCGAAGGGAATTTCGTAGTACGCTTCGGGATTTTCCACCGCCATGGGCCATGCCAGCTTGAGCATCTTGTACTTTTCATGCCAGTCGGCGTGGGCACGGACGGTCAGCTTGTCGGAGCCGGGTTCCAGAGAGAAATACTGGGTCAGGGTGGAATCGTTGTACCGGCTGACTACCTTTACGGTGGCACGGACAGGGCCGTTTTCCACTACCGTCACCTTTGCATCGGAGAACCGGGCCATTTCGTCCACAAAGAAGGACTTGCCGTGACTCCAGGTGTCGTGGTAGTATTCGTCGATCACGGTGGGCACAGCCGCGCGGCCGGTGATGATTTCCTTTTCCGTTCTCTTGTCCACGAAAGAGGTGATGTAGCCGCTGTATTCTTCAAACCGGATCCGGTAGATGTCGTTTTCCAGAATGGTGCCGCCGTGTTCGTTGGCGGTCAGATTGCCCGTCCACGGGGTTGCGGAAACGGGTGCATCCACGGGATTTTCTTCGTTTGTCAGGTAGTATACCGCATAGCCAAGGGCCGGTACGTGCGCCTTGAACAGGGTATCCTTCCGCCAGTAGCATTCCAGGGTGGTGGAGTGTACCAGCTGGGTGGGAACAGGGTTGCCGTCGCAGTCCTTCACACAGCTGTACTGCTTGTTGACCTGCACCAGCTCATCCACATCAAAGCCATGGGGATTGAAAACCACCACCGGCAGTCCTTTTTCCATGTTCGCCGTGTCGATGACCCAGGAGATGGTCTGCAGGGCGTTGTTTTCCTGTACGGCAGCGGTGTTCTTCGCCTGACCCAGCATATAGTCGGCGTCGTCGTATACTTCCATAATGGAACAGCCGTCCATGGAATCGTGGAAGTGGCAGAAGCATACGTTTTTCCATGCTTCCTCGAAAGCCTTGTTCTTCGGCTTCTTGCCGCAGAGCACGGAGGCCAGAATGCTGTAGGATTCGGCGGCACTCAGGTTCGTTTCGGCACGGCGGATACCGTCCTTGACCTTGTGCACAGCCGCAGGACAGCCGGGTGCATGGTGCTGCAGATCGTCGTGAAGCTCGGGAATCGGGTACCCGGAGTTTCTCACTTCTTCAAAGAAATCGTGGAGATCGGAGTAGATCAGTTCCTTTTCCGGATGGGCCGCTTTGTAGGCTTCCAGCAGTTCCAGATTCCGGATGGTGGGGCCGCCGCCGTGGTTGCCCACACCATAGAAGAAGGGCAGCACGGGCAGATCGGTGCGGGTGTGCTCGTCAAGGAACGCCATGCGGTTGTCCAGCGCATCCATGTCTTCAAACCGGAAGCAGTACGGATCCAGAATCCGGTAGGTGGTCACGGAAGAGCCGTCCGGTGCGACCCACTGGAAAATATCGCTGTCCAGTTCCTTTTCGTGGGGGCCGGGACGCATGAAGATGTAGCTGTCCATGCCGGATTTTTTCAGAATCTGGGGCATCATGCCGTTGTGGCCGAAGCTGTCCACATTGTAGCCCACTTTGGCGGTGACACCCAGGGTTTCCCTGAAATACCGCTGGGAATACAGGGACTGACGGGCAAAGGCTTCCCCGGCGGGCAGGTTGCAGTCGGGCTGCACGTGCCAGCCGCCCACCACGATGAAACGGCCTTCCTTCACCCGTTCTTTGAGTTCTTCAAACATCTCCGGGGCAAATTCTTCCACCCACTGATACACGGAGGCGGAGGAGCACACAAAACGGAAATCCGGGAATTCCTTCATGCGGTCAAGAGCGGAACGGATGGTAGCCTTGGCTTCCGCGCTCCCTTCCTGCCAGCGCCACTGCCATACGGGGTCCAGGTGCGCGTTTCCGACCAGATAGTAACGGGATTTGTTTTTCATATTAAAATTCCTTTCCGGGAGAGGATTTCGTTGGTATAAATGTATCATATTTACAGGGTGATGTCAAGTAGCGGGGGAAAAAGACGGAGGGAATTGTGGGAATACATACGATATCCGAAATACCGATGGAGTGGTCAGCCGTACCTTCAATTACGGTAGGGGAGGGGCTTGCTCCTCCCGTGAGAGGATTTGGTATTTCTCGTTTTGTGGAGAAATCCGACAGTTTCCTTCGATATCCGAAATACCAATGGAGCGGTCAGCCGTACCTTCAATTACGGTAGGGGAGGGGCTTGCTCCTCCCGTGAGAGGATTTGGTATTTCTCATTTTGTGGAGAAATCCGACAGTTTCCTTCGATATCCGAAATACCAATGGAGTGGTCAGCCGTACCTTCAATTACAGTAGGGGACTGTCGCAAATATCCTATGAAAACAGTCCAAGTAAAAAAGCACACAAATCTAAGGGTGGAGCAAATCCATCCTTTTTGTGTGCCAACAAAGCGTATTTTTTACCCAATCAAGCTACAGCCACA
>SVSN01000019.1 GCA_015064285.1 Oscillospiraceae bacterium
AGTATCTCCTTTTCATATTCCTGAATGTGTCTGTATCCTCTTGGCATAAAAACTCCCTCCTATGGCTTTTTCATTATACCATAGGAGGGTTCTTTTGTCATTGTCCGTTTTTACTGGTCCGGTTCAATCCTGACGGGGTGTTCTTTTTGTGCCTTACAGCAGATCGTACCGCATCACGATGCAGTGATGCTTTTGGGCTTTTGTCTGCCATTTCATATGGTACTGGGGCGGCATGGTAGCGTGGAATCCTTCCGGCACCCCTTCGTTCAGCGGTGTATCGTATTCGTCCGAAACAGCGCAGGAACCAAGATCTCCCAAAATCGGCGTGATCCGCAGTTTTTTACCGTCCCGCTCCACCCATGCGCTGCTGCCGTCTGCGGCTGGCCTTGACAGGGCATGGAGCAGATAATCCACCGTCACCGGCGTTTCCGCTTCGATCCGGTCTTCCACAATCAGCGTCCGGGAGAACAGGCGGTATTTTCTTGTATAGCTCTTCAGCATGGGGTACGCGTCGGAAAGATCCGTCACCACCCACTGCAGATTCCATTTTTTGCCCCAGCCGGTGATCTTCCCCGTGGCGGTAAAGTCCCGGATCCCCTGCCCTGCGCCATCGATCAGGACGCAGTTGTGGGCTTTGGTGGCGTTGGTCCACTGCAGATGATGGGCCGTGCCGTATTCCCTGCCAAAGTACCCGGAGGGAGAAATCAGCGCCGTTTTGCCGCAGAACAGTGCAAAACTGCCCTGGTCGGCGTGTCGGTGGCTGCCGGAGCCGAATTTTGTAGCATGAATCAGGCAGGCGAAATCATCTTCTCCGTCCGCCAGATCCGTGTGCATAGCGGCAAACCCGGCTTCCGGGAACAGCGCCATATTGTCTTCCGGTTCTGCAGTGACAGACTCCTTCGGCACCGGCAGAAAAGTGTCCAGTAGGTGCAGCAGGTACAGTTCCGGTGCGGGGGTATCATGCTGTCTTTTCTTTGCCAGTTCCGAACCGAACCGTCTGGCGTATACCCCCAGCGGATCCTGTGCAAAGAAGCCGGGCCATTCCGCATCTTCCGGATGACACCAGTATCCGTCGCAGAAGGGGTGGTTTTCTCTGACCGGGTCCGCAAAATGCACAAAAAACTTCGCCAGATTCCGGTAAAAAGGACGGGACAGGTAGCTCTTGCCGGTATATCGTTCCACAGCGGAGAAGAAAGGCAGATACCACTTGGTATAGCTGGTACTGTAGAATACGCCTTCCGCCCAGCCGCCGTCCGGTGTACCGTAGTATGGGAAAATCCCGCCGTATACCTCTGCGGCATAGCGCAGCCATCGTCTGCAGACATCCGCCGGCAGAACACCGCTGTCCGAAAGCACCAGAGCCGCTTCCCCCAGATAGGCAGGCAGCCGTCCCGCATGGGAACTGCCGGGATTGGCAATGAAATCAAGCCCCGACAGAAGCCGCTCGCACTGATATCCGTAAGCCATCACCACACCGGCGGCGAATTTACGCTCTCCCTCCGACAGCAGCGGCCAGAGCATATCGTACACGGCAGGCAGGCACCGGGCGTTGGACAGACCGATTTCATCTCCCCGAAAAGGGCCGCACAGACTGCAGGGTCCTTCCGGATTCCAGTCGCAGATGGTTAAAAACAGTTCTCTGGCAAAGGAGCCGGCTTCTTCATCCCCAAGCAGAGTGTATCCCAGTGCCAGCGCCACCAGATTCCGGTCACAATAGTCCCGGTACCGGCCGAAATATTCCCTGTACGGCAGGGCATCCGGGTCTCTGTGGTAGCGGGGCGCTTCCGGCAGACCGTCTTTGTATGCCTGATCTATGTTCCGGCGCAGGACTTCCAGTTCCTTTTCGTGGGTGGCCAGAATCTCCGGGATTTCTTCCCGGGTAAACAGATGTCTGGGGTGTCCTGCAGGCACGGCGGCAAGAATTTCATCAGCCGTGGGACGAAGAAACCCGATTGCATCCTCCGGTACCGTGAAGCTCTGCACACCCCGGTTCTCGCCCTCTGCCGTTACATCCCAGGTATACTTTCCCGGTGCAAGCAGTCTGTCCGGTACGGCGGCAGCCTGAACGGTATCCGTCTGCCATACGGTCTCCCCGGCACTGTTCCACACAGTCACGGTATAGCTGTGCTTCCCGGCAGCCAGCCAGGAAAAGACCGGGGGATTCTCACGAACGGTTTCATCAGGTTGGGGTACAGGGAAAAGCTGCCCGGAACGGGTATGCTTTTTCAGAAATACTGCCATAACCGTCTCACTCCTTTTCTGCCGTTTTTTCTTCCTTATTCTCTCTGGAATACCAGTGATACTCTCCGGTAACAGGGTCGATATGTCCCACCTGTTTTGCGGGAATACCAGCCATGATGGCATAGTCCTTTGTGGATTTGGTGACCACGGCACCGGCACAGATCAGGTTGGCCTTTCCCAGCTTCACACCGGCGGAGATCATCACATGGGAAGCCAGCCAGCAGCCATCTCCAATGACGATGGAGTCGTCTCCGTCCGGTTCGGTTCTGCCGGAAAACCAGCCGGTAGCCGGATCGAATTTATGGTTGCCTGCCGCAACGGAACAATGCGGGCCGATGAGCACATTGTCACCCACGGTCACGTTGCCGTTGCAGTAGCTGTACAGACCGAAATACACATTGCTGCCGATCTGATCAACGGGAATCCGCACCAGCGCTCCGGGCGCTACCATAGAACCTTTTCCGATGCCCAGAATGGCCGCACGGCGCAGTCCGTCTTCCCTGTTGTCCCGCCGGTTGCAGAATTCCGTCAGCATCCGGTAGTTGTCGTCGTCAATATAGTAAGCCATGGTTTTTCCTCCCGATGGGTGTTTTTTTCAGTATAGCATACTTCAGGGGAATTCGCCAGTGGAATGGAAAAAAATCCTTTCCGGACTACATATTTTTTCGTCCTGACGGGCATACTGTTTCCGAAATCCAAGAGAAACGGGAGGTTTTCATATGCCCTTTACCCCAAACGAAACCCAGCTGAACCTGATGCGTGCCTTTGCCGGCGAAAGCCAGGCGAGAAACCGCTACACCATTGCCGCCGGATGTGCGAAAGAGAAAAACCTGTATGTACTGGAGGATGTCTTCCTGTACACTGCCGATCAGGAACGGGCCCATGCCGCTGTATTCTATGATCTGCTGCAGGAAGCAGCCGGTCAGACTCTGCAGATCGACGGCGGTTTTCCCGTGGACATCGATCCGGCGCTGACAAAGATTCTGCAGGCGGCTCAGCACAACGAACTGGCGGAAGCAAATGATGTATATCCGGCTTTCGCAGCACAGGCGGACAGGGACGGCAACACCCGCGCGGCCGCCGTATTCCGGGAAATTGCCAAAATTGAAGCCCTGCACGCCGAACGGTTCCGCCAGTTTGAAGCCTGGCTTGCCGGGGATGTCCTGTTTGCCGACAGCAACGCAGGCTGTGTATGGATGTGCCAGAACTGCGGACATCTGCACACCGGGAAAGAAGCGCCGGGGGTCTGTCCGGTATGTCTCCATGCGCAGGGGTATTTTCTCCGGGCGGAAATGTCCGCATACACAGGCAGCAGTCTGTTCCTGCAGCAGATGCAGGTGTAAACCGGAAACGCATACAAAAAACAGAAACACCGTCAGGCAGTACCCGGCGGTGCTTTTTGTATTGGGAAAGAGAAAACGGCGATCCTTCCTTTCGGAAAAACCACCGTCTGTTCAATGCGGGAGACGGGACTTGAACCCGTACGGAGAAATCCACACGCCCCTCAAACGTGCGCGTCTGCCAGTTCCGCCACTTCCGCATGGCGACATCTCTGTCACGGATGGTATTATAGCATAAATCGCATCGTTTGTCAAGGGTTTTCTGTAATTTTTATATCGTTAATCTTCCAGCAGGATATGCCGGATGGCATCCATGGTTTCTTCCGTTACACCGTGAGAAATCAGGAATGTGCGGACTCTTTCGCCCACGGGCCGTCCGTCGGGAGCAAAGCATTTCAGCTTCATGGGACAGCCCTCACTGTCACGGCTCCGGCAGCCCCACACGGAAAGAGACGTAATCTCATAATCCAGAATCAGGTCTTCTTCCTTCATGCCAAGGATGGCTCCCAGCATATAGCCGTACAGCCCCGTCCGGTCGGCGCCGCCCCAGCAGTGGTAGTAAACAGGATAGTTGGCTGGATCAGCAAGAACTTCAAAAAACTCCCGGATATGAACCGGATCGGTTTCGAAGCTGTTTCCGGCGTTGACCGGCAGCAGAATAAACTGTACATCCGGCCCGAGCGGGCTTTCGGTGATCTTTCCCACCGCTTCTCCCCGTATATCCAGATCCGTGCGTATACCGATTTCATCACGGAGAGTGCGGATTCCGGCTTCGGTGATGGTCTTGTGAGTATCCATTTCGGAACCGCGGAACAGAAGGCCCTGCTTTATTTTTCTGCCGTCTTCAGTCGTCCAGCCGCCGGCATCCCGCACATTGGTGATACCGTCCGCATAAATCCAGCGGGGCGGAAGGTCTTCCGTGGTAAAAAAGCGCACTTCACTGTCGCCCACCTTCCACCAGTATTTCGTTCCCAGCCGCAGGTTCCGTACCTGTGCCTTTCCCTTTTCACCGGGGATGGTACGGGCATTCTGAAAGTCCGGGTTATCCGCCAGTGTCACGGCTGTCCCCTCGCCCTTCCAGGTGAACACCACCGGTTCCGGGAAGGTATTGTCGGTTTCTCCGGTGTCCACAAGATGCCGCCAGTCGATCACCATGGCAACCACCAGCTCTTTGCTGTGGGCACGGAAGTATTTCTGTCGTTCCGTCTGCTGGGATACCACGGCATCCTCGGCAGGTGAAAGCAGTTTTATCATATCAGTCTTCCTTTTCTTCCAGCAGAATCGTGCGGATTCTTTCCATCATTTCGTCCGTAACGCCATGGGCGCGCAGGAAGTTTTCCGCCTGTTCCTTCACATTCGTTCCGTAAGGTTTGATGCCCTGTACCAGCCCCTGCATTCCTTCGCCGGAACGGCAGCGGATCCCCCGCCAGATGGAAATGGACGTAAATTCATAGTCCAGATACAGATCGTCCTCCGGTATGCCAAGGATTGCGCCCACCATAAAGGCAAGGGTTCCCGTCCGGTCAGCACCGCCCCAGCAGTGGTAATACAGCGGGTACTTGCTCTCGTCCGCCAGAATCTCAAATACTTCCTTCAGGTTGATGGGGTTTGCCGCAAAATCATCGTAAGCCGCAAAGGGCAGGAGGCAGTATTCCACACCAAGGGGGCTTTCTGTATGTACCCCCACCGCTTCTCCCCGCAGGTCAAGGTCGGTGCGGATGCCAAGTTCGTTTACCATAGTGTTTATCCCGGCCTCGGTGATGAACACATGGGTATTCATTTCGCCGCCACGGTAGAGAAGCCCCTGCTTCACCCGTCTGCCGTCTTCGGTTTTCCAGCCGCCGGTGTCCCGTACGTTGGTGGTACCGTCCACCCGGATCCATCTGGGAGCCAGATCTTCCGTCACAAAGGAGCGCACTTCACTGTCGCCCACACGCCACCAGTACTTCCGGGCAATCCTGAAATTATACACCGTCACGGATCCGTTTTCGCCGGGATACCGTCCGGCATCCGCAAATGCCGGGTTATCGGCAATTTCCAGCACGGCACAGTCGTCCCCTTCCCAGGTAAAGACCACCGGACGGGGCAGGCTTCCATCGGGTGTGCCGGACTTTACTTCCAGATGCATCCAGTCAATCTTTCCGGTGGAGGTCAGCTCATGACTGTGGAGACGGAATTCGTTCTGTGCTTCGGTGGAAAGAGGCAGCACGGCATCCGCTTCGGGAGAGAGCAGTTTTATCATATCGGATATCCTCCGTTTTTGTCTTTTGGACAGTATACCACGAAATGGAGAAATTTGTCAATGGCTGAGGCCGGTTCCGGAGCACAGTTACTCCCGGCCTGTCATTTCTCTGCGGTCTGCCAGCCGCTTTTTACCACCCAGCAGATATCCGGCAAACATCCCGCCGCCGCAAAGGAAAGTCTGCAGGGTTGTCAGCGCAAGGAGAAGACCGCCGTACTGTTCCGCTACCGTTACAATATCCAGATTCCAGCTTTTTTCCGGTCCGAGGATCGCATAGGCAAGATATACAGTATTCAGCGTATGGGGATGTCCGAAGGAAAAGAGGAGCGCCAGCAGAACAAATGCGGCACAGGCACAGCCGATCATGGCCGCTGTCTTAGGAACGGATATGGCTTCATATCTGGTATTGTCTTTGTATCCCACCCGATAGGAATACAGAGCAGTAGAAGCGATCAGCACCGTGTCCATGGAGAGCGCAAAAAACAGAGACATATTGGCATCTTCAAAGATCATTTTTACCGGATACTGCAGAACCACCACAGCCAGCAGTCCCAGATAGGAGCCGCCGAAGATATACACGAGGAACAGAAACGTTTTTGAAATAAAGCTTTTCATGCGTAAAATCCTTTCATATAGCTGTATCTGTATCTGCATTATAGCATAACGGCGGTATCCTGTCAATGTTTGCTTTACATCTCACAAACAAAAAGTATGCATTCCCATCTTTCCGGTGGGAATTTCAGAAAAGGCCAGTGAATCTCTTGACTTTTGCACACACACACGGTATAATATATTCTGTATGAGTATGCTTGAAAATCAAAACGGAAACAAAAAAGCTCTGCCGCATTTCCGCTTCACACGCTGGGACGGAGCGGCGGCGGCGCTTGTGGTGATTCTGGCGCTTTTTCTCCTTTTTCGTCCGGCACCGGAGGAAGGGACATTCTGCGTTCTCACATGGGACGGCGGTGAGAAAGTCCTCTCCTTTGCCGAGCCGGAAACCCTGACACTGGAAAGCCGTGGGATCACACTGACGGTCACAGTATCGGAAGACGGCGTATCAGTCACGGAGGCTGACTGTCCGGACGGTATCTGCCAAAAAACCGGCGTAATCCGACACAGAGGAGAGATTATTGTCTGTATTCCGGCGAATGTGATCATCCGGATTCCCGGAGAAACCGAAGAAGATTTTATTGCGGGGTAATATGACGGTAAGACGACTGACAACGGATGCCATGTATCTGTGCGCAGCGCTGATGCTGGCTTTTCTGGAGTCGCTGCTGCCGCCTCTGCCGGTACCCGGACTGAAGCTGGGACTGGCCAATCTGGCGGTACTCTGCTGCAGCTACGGCGCAGGTCCGGCTGATGGTGCGGCGGTGGCTTTTTCACGGTGCCTGCTGATGGGACTCCTTTTCGGCAGCGGCACATCTCTGCTTTTTTCTCTGACCGGCACGACGGCGGTGGTCTGCATGCTCTGTCTGCTGCGCCTTGCCGGAGCGCACCGGTGCTTCAGTTTTATCGGCATATCCGTGCTGACCGCCTGCGCACACCATCTGGGACAGCTGCTCTGTGCAGGACTTCTGTACGGCTGGGGCCGGGAAATCCTGTCGGCATACGGCGGCGGCCTGTTTCTGGCAGGCACGGTATGCGGTGTTCTCACCGGCTGGATGGCCAATGTGCTCTTCCGGCGGCTTGGCGGGAAACGCGGCTTCTCCATAGCCTGAATCCAACATGAGAAAGGTGTATCTTTCATGAAAACCATTTGTAAAAAACTGGCGCTGATCCTGGCAGTGCTTCTGACATTTGCTCTTGTCTCCTGCGGCAATAACAAAACCGAATACGCAGACTCCGTGTTTACCGCCATGGACACTGTCATCACCCTGCGGCTGGCTGCAAACGATGTGGATAATGCCGCACTGGGAAGCGCTGCCGCCAGCGTGAAGGAGCTTACGGCAAAGCTGGAAGGGATTCTGTCCTGCCATGACGATACCAGCGAATTGGCAGCCCTGAACCGTGACATTCATCTGCAGATCGAAACAGATGAAACCCTGCTGGCAGTGCTGGATACGGCATTTACCATCAGTGAACTGACCGGCGGCACATATGATCCTACCATCGGCGCGCTGACCGAGCTTTGGAATGTGGGCGGCGGCGGGCCTGTCCCCAAGGAAAGAGAAATCGTCGAAGCCCTGACCCACAAGGGTATCGATAAGCTGATTCTGGAAGGAACCACCATTACCAAAAATGACACCTCCCTGAAGCTTGATCTGGGCGGTATCGGCAAAGGGTATGCCCTGCAGCAGATTCTGGCCTGTCTTTCCGCCACGGATGTTCCCTACGGGCTTGTATCCATGGGCGGCAACATCGGTGTCTTCGGCCAGAAACCGGACAGTACTCCCTATCAGATCGGTGTCAAGGATCCCCATGACACCAGCACCATTGTGGGATATCTGTACATTCCCAGCGGATTTGTGTCTGTTTCCGGGAATTATGAACGCTTTTTCCGGGAAGACGGCAAGCTGTATCACCACATTCTGGATCCCGAAACCGGATGGCCGGCAGACTCCGGTCTTTCCAGTGTAGCGGTGTACACCCAGAACGGTGCCTCAGCCGATGCTCTGTCCACTGCTCTTTTTGTCATGGGTCTGGAAGAAAGCATGGCATTCTACGAAAGCGGAAAGATGCAGTTTGAAGCCGTTTTCATCACCGAAGACAGCCGGATCCATCTCACCCCCGGTCTGGTGGAAAGCGGTATGTTTGAAATGACCACCGAAGATTATATTCTTGATGAAAACAGTATCCCTGCCGAAGAATAAATCCAAATCCACAGGAACACAATAACATATGGAAACAAATATGAAGAAAACCGGCGCTTTTCTGCCGCCGGAAGCCATCAGAGAACAGCTCGCCGCTGCAGACAGAATCCGGCTTGGGTACGCCGCACAGGGCAGAACGGATGACAATGCCCCGGGATATTACGTTCTGACCTTCGGCTGCCAGCAGAACGAAGCAGACAGCGAACGGCTGGGCGGACTCTGCGCCGCCATGGGCTACCGCCGGGTGGACGATATGGCGGACGCCGACCTGATTCTGGTCAACACCTGCGCCATCCGGGAACACGCGGAGAAAAAAGCGCTGTCCATCATCGGCTCCTGCAAGCACCTCCGTGAGAAGAATCCGGATCTGCTGGTAGGCATCGGCGGATGTATGGTGACCCAGAAGCACCGTGCGGACAAGCTCAAAAACAGCTATCCTTACGTAACGTTCACCTTTGATACGGGCGCTGTGCATCTGCTGCCCTCTCTGGTGGAAAACGCCCTGGCCGGCGGCAAGAGACAGTTTATCCACAGCGAAGCCTATGAAATCGCCGAAGGACTGCCCCTGGACCGCACCTCAAAGCATATGGCATGGCTGTCCGTCATGTACGGCTGCAACAATTTCTGCTCCTACTGTATCGTTCCCTATGTCAGAGGCCGGGAAAGAAGCCGCCGGATGGAAGATATTCTCACGGAAGCAAAGATGCTGATCGCCGACGGGGCAAAGGATATTACCCTGCTCGGACAGAACGTCAACTCCTACGGGAAGGATCTGGCAGACTCTGCCGATGATCCGGACTTTTCCGATGTGGTGCGGGCTGTATGCGCTCTGGACGGGGATTTCCGCCTGCGGTTCATGACATCCCACCCGAAGGATGCTTCCGACCGGCTGATTGCCGCCATCGCGGACTGTCCCAAAGTAGCCAGACATTTCCACCTGCCCGTACAGTCCGGTTCCGATGAAATCCTGAAGCGCATGAACCGGAAATATACCTCCGCACACTATAAATCCCTGATCGACCGGCTGAAAGCGGCAGTACCGGATATCAGTATCACCTCTGACATCATCGTGGGTTTCCCCGGCGAAACGGAAGAAGATTTTGAAGCCACGCTGGATATGCTCCGGTATGTGGAATACGATATGATCTTCTCCTTCATCTATTCCCCCAGACCCGGCACACCCGCTGCGGAAATGCCGGATCAGGTGCCCCACGAAGTCTCCACCGCCAGATTCGAAAGACTGCTGGCTCTTCAGAACGAAATCTCTCTCCGCCGTAACGAACGATTCCTCGGCCAGACCCTCCGTGTGTTGGTAGAGGGAGTAAGCAAAACCGATGACAATATGCTGACCGGCAGAGGCGACCCGGTACGTCCGGTGCACTTCCCCGGCGAGAGCTCTCTCATCGGACAGTTCGTGAACGTGAAAATCGAGAAGATCACTCCGTTTACGCTGGAAGGCGCGATGTCCAATTAAGAATTGAGAATTATGAATTCAGAACCGCGGTGCTTGACTCTTATTTCAAAAAGCAGCCCGCATTTCCGAAGGAATCAAAAAACAAATTATATCATTATAAAACAGGAGAAAAATCATGGAAACACTGACCCCCGCTATGAAAGAAGCCATTGCAGCTCTGGGTGAGCTGATCAAGGCAGATCCCCGGAATGCTGCCATTCAGGAAGCCATTGCCGAATACGAACGCAGTGAAGAACTGAACGGACTGATTGCCGAATACAACACCCAGCAGAACGTGCTGTCCGACCTGTACGGCAAGACCCACGGCTCCGATTCCGATGAATCCGCTGTGGAAATGCGCGACGCTATCCAGGATCGGATCGACACCCTGTACGACCAGATCACCGGCCATCCTGTATACACCGCATACGTGGCAGCCAAGGAAGCCTTCGATGCTCTGACCAACGAAGTGTACGGCGAACTGCAGTTTGTGATCACCGGCCAGCGTCCCTGCAATCACGACTGTTCCTCCTGCGGCGGCGGATGCAGCAGCTGCGGCTGATTTATGACCTTATAACAGGCGGGGAACCTGTTTCCGGCACCGGGATGGGCTCCCCTTCTGTTTTTCCCGCATCCGTATTCCCCGGCGGACAATTTTTTGTCCTTCAGGGAATGCGGATGGATCATTCCATCATTTTATAAAGCGAGGTTTGGCACCATGACTCCCATGATGCAGCAGTATTTCGAGATCAAGGATCAATACAGGGACTACATACTTTTCTACCGACTGGGCGACTTTTACGAGATGTTTTTTGACGATGCCCAGCTGGTTTCGGCAGAACTGGAGCTGACCCTCACCGGCCGGGACTGCGGCGAAGAGCAGCGGGCACCCATGTGCGGCATTCCCTACCACTCCTGCGAGCCATACATCGGCCGGCTGATCGAAAAGGGTTACAAGGTCGCCATCTGCGAACAGGTGGAAGACCCCAAGACCGCCAAAAATCTGGTAAAGCGGGACGTTGTGCGGATCATCACCCCCGGCACGCTGATCGAAACCGATCTGCTCAACGACAAATCCAACAACTATCTGGCTACCCTGTACGCCGACGGGGACGCGGTGGGCCTTTGCTTTGCCGATATTTCCACCGCCTATCTCTGTGCTACGGCTTTCCGGCTGACCGATGCGGAGGATGCCATCGTCAATGAACTGTCCACCTATGGTCCCAGAGAAATTCTGGTGAATGTTCCTCTGCGCAGCATGCCCAAAGTGGCCGCTTTCTGCAAGGAACGGACAGGTGCGCTGGTTTCTGAGGGGGTTCCCCGGTACTTCACAGAGGAAGAAGCACTGGGCCGGACCGACAGACAGTTTGACGATAGCCTGACCGACGGCAAGCCTCTGTGTGCCAAGATCGCTGTGGGGGCTGCGCTTCGTTATATCGAAGAAACCCAGATGCAGGATATTTCCTATATCAGGGAACTGCATTTTTATGATGCCAGTCAGTTTCTGGAGATGGATCTTTCCACCCGGCGGAATCTGGAACTGTGCGAAACCATGCTCACCAAGGAGAAAAAAGGTTCCCTGCTGTGGGTACTGGACAAAACCGAAACTTCCATGGGCGCCAGAATGCTGAAAAACCGGCTCGAGCATCCCCTGACCAATGCGGCACAGATTCTGGAACGACAGCAGGCTGTGGAGATTCTGGCGGACAACTTCATGCTCCGGGAAGAAATCAGAGACCTGCTCCGCTCCGTACTGGATCTGGAACGACTGATCACCAAAGTCACCTACGGAACCGCCGGCGGACGGGATCTGCGCGCCATTGCCCAGACACTGTCTGTCCTGCCCCGGATGCGCACTCTGCTGGCAGATATAACCGTTGGGGAACTGGCTGCCATTTACCGGGATATGGATCCGCTGGAAGATATCTGCGCCCGGATTGATGAAGCGCTGGTGGAAAACCCGCCTTTTGTGGTCAGAGAAGGGGGCATGATCCGGGATGGTTACAATGAAGATGTGGACAGGCTCCGGTACATCATGACCAACGGCAAGGACTGGATCAAGGAAACCGAACAGTCCGAAAAGGAAAAAACAGGCATCAAGAACCTGAAGATCGGTTACAACCGGGTCTTCGGGTATTACATAGAACTGCCCCGTTCTGCTGCCGGACAGGCCCCGGAAGGCTATGTACGCAAGCAGACCCTGTCCGACAAGGAACGGTACATCACCGATGAGCTGAAAGACATGGAAGCCACCATTCTCGGGGCGGAAGACAAGCTGAAGAATCTGGAATACGAACTGTTTGCAGCACTGCGGGATGTAGTAGGCGAACAGGCAGCCCGGATCCGGCTTTCCGCAGATGCGCTGGCCCGTCTGGACGTATATGTGGGTCTGGCGGAAACGGCTGTGCAGAACCAGTATGTGTGTCCCACTGTGGACTACAGCGATGAAATCCGTATTGTGGAAGGACGTCATCCCGTAGTGGAACAGTTTGTGTCCGACTCCTACTTTGTGCCCAATGATGCTATGCTGGACACCGGAGACAACCGGCTCATGCTGATTACCGGTCCCAATATGGCGGGGAAATCCACTTATATGCGGCAGACGGCACTGATTGTGCTGATGGCTCAGGTAGGATCCTTCGTTCCGGCAGCGGAAGCACACATCGGCATCGTGGACAAACTGTTCACCCGCGTAGGCGCCTCTGACGACCTGGCCTCGGGTCAGTCCACCTTCATGCTGGAAATGAAGGAAGTGGCCTACATTCTGGGCAGCGCCACCCGCCGTTCCTTTATCATCTATGACGAAATCGGCAGAGGTACCAGCACCTATGACGGCATGAGCATCGCCCGGGCGGTAGCGGAATACACCGCCGGGAAGAAAATCGGTGCAAAAACCATGTTCGCCACCCATTATCACGAACTGACCTCTCTGGAAGATACTCTGCCCGGGGTTGTAAACTGCCACGTTGCCGCCAAGAAGCGGGGCGAGGACATTACTTTCCTGCGCAAAATCGTAAAAGGCCCCACGGACGACAGCTACGGCATCGAAGTAGCCAGACTGGCCGGTGTGCCCGGAGAGGTGACCAAGCGTGCCAGAGAAATCCTGCGGGATCTGGAAAAAGACGGCCGCGTCACGGAAAAACCGGCAAAGACATCCAAAAATACCGCCCAGCCGGAACAGGTCTCCATGGGTACCCTCTCTTTCACAGATGTTGCCGCAGACACTATCAAGGAACAGCTGCAGAAAACCGATGTAAATACTCTCACTCCCATCGAAGCCCTGAACCTGCTGTACGAATGGAAAAAACTGCTGTAAACCGCTCCAAATCTCCGGAAGCACATAATACTTCTTACTTCTTATTTCTTAATTCTTAATTCACAAAGGGGGTCTGCCTCTATGCCGTCCATTCAAGTGCTGCCTTTTGCGGTAGCCAATCTGATCGCCGCCGGAGAAGTGGTGGATCGTCCTTCCTCCGTCATTAAGGAACTTCTGGAAAATGCCATCGACGCCGGGGCTGACCAGATCACTGTGGAAATCCAGAACGGCGGGGTAAAGTTCATCAGAGTCACCGACAACGGCTGCGGCATGGCACCGGAAGATCTGCCTACCGCCATCCAGAGACACGCCACCAGCAAAATCCGCACCGCCGCTGACCTGGACGGGATCGCTACTCTGGGGTTCCGTGGTGAGGCGCTGGCCGCCATTTCCTCCGTTGCCAGAGTGCGGATCCTGTCCAGAGAACGGGAAGCCGGAATGGGCGGACTACTGGAATGCCACGGCGGCGAGATTGTCACCCAGACGGAAGCGGGGTGTCCTACCGGCACCACCATCGTGGTGGAAGATCTTTTCTATAATGTCCCCGCACGCCGGAAATTCCTGAAAAAAGATGCCACGGAAGCCATTGCCTGCGCCACTGTGGTGGAAAAAATTGCCCTGTCCCACCCGGAGATTGCGCTGAAATATATCAGCGACGGGGAAGTGAAATTCCGCACCGCCGGGAACGGAGATCTGTCTGCTGCCATGTACGCTCTGTTCGGCCGTGAAATCGCCAAACGTTCCCTGTGGACAGATCGTTCTGAAAACGGCATCCGGGTATGGGGGTATGTGTCTGAGCCCGACCTGTTCCGTCCCAACCGGAATCTGGAAAACTTCTTCATCAACGGCCGGTATGTGAAAAGCCGTACCGCCAACGCCGCCGTAGAACAGGCCTATTCCTCAAAAATCCCCCACGACAAATTCCCGGTCTGCGTACTTCATATCGAGATCGCGCCGGGAGCCGTGGATGTGAACGTGCATCCTACCAAGCTGGAAGTAAAATTCACCAACGAAAAGCTGGTGTTTGATGCGGTCTATTACGCCGTGCTCACCGCACTGGAATCTGCCGCCAGCCGTCCCGAACTGACTGTTGTACCGGCAGAAAAACAAAAAACCGCCAACCCGCTCACGCAGAAAACCACAGAGAGCAAAAATTTCTGGGCCACCGGTGAGGAAGCACGCCGACTGATCAATGCCTTTGTTCCGCAGGACGGGCCGAAAAAACGTGCTGAGCAGATCCGCCTGGGAGAATCAGTTCCCGAAAAAGCCGAACCGAAGCCTGCCGCAAAACCGGAATCCGTCGGAACCAAAGGTGCGGACTGGCATTCGTGGCGGGAAGCACTGCATTCCATTCCCCCGTCCATGAGCGAAGGGACACCGGATGACAAACCGACTGAAAAACAGGCAGAGAATTCTGATTACCTGCCGGATGAACCGGTACAGACAGAACCGGAAGCCGTCCCTCAGCCGCCGCCGGAAATGCTGACGGCGCTGCCGCCCCTGGATCCGCCGCCGGAGGAAGTCCCTCCGGATGAGATGCTCACATACATTCCGCCCTTTGCACCGGAAGACATTCCCATGACGGAGAACGGTGTACCTGCGGGGGGAATTCCCATCCCGGAAGAAGCACCCACAGAAATGCCGGCAGCACCGGAAACGGAAGGTATCCCGCCGGAAATGCCGTCTGCAGCTGACCCGGATCCTGCAGAAGCGGAAGATAGATACATTCCCGAACCGTATGATGCACCCGAATACCTGATTCTGGGCGAAGCGTTCAATACATACATCATTGTTCAGCTGGAAGACCGGCTGCTGATGATCGACAAGCACGCAGCCCATGAGCGGATCATCTTTGATGAGCTGTGCCGCCGGATGCGGGAACGGAACCACGCCGGCCAGATGCTCATGGCGCCTTACCCCATCACTCTGCTCCAGTCGGAAGCGGCCATGCTGGAGGAATACGGCGACAGTCTCCGCGCCCTGGGATATGCCTGGGAAGCCGAGCCTGCATCCCTGTCCACCGTTTCCCTGCAGCTGACCCAGATGCCGGATATGCTGTCCCAGACAGAAGGCGCAGCCCTCTTTGCGGATCTGATCACCCATCTGGCCGATGCTACCGCCACCGTGGAATCCGCCTCTGCCGCCTATTTTGAGACAAAACTCTGGCAGGCGTCCTGTAAAGCGGCCATCAAAGGCGGCAGAATCTACGACATGGTACATCTGCGCTGGATCTGTGACCGGCTTCTTGTCAAACCGGAAAAAGAAGGCGCCTCCGTAATCCGCACCTGTCCCCACGGCCGTCCCGTGGCTTTTGAAATCAAGAAAACCTCCATTGAACGGCAGTTTGCCCGGCTTGTCTGAGGTTTAACGGAAAGCTGAATACAGTCCGAGAATTCACTTATATATACAGAAGGAAAAAATCATGTTCATACTCATCAAGAAAGAAGAAGAATCCAAGGCACGCCGCGGCCGGTTTATAACGCCTCACGGCATCATCGAAACGCCCGTATTCATGAACGTAGCCACCTGCGGCGCCATCAAGGGCGGTATCGCAGCGGAAGACCTGAGAGACGTAAACTGTCAGGTGATGCTGTCCAACACCTATCACCTGCATATCCGTCCCGGGGATGCATTGGTAGACAAAATGGGCGGTCTGCAGAAGTTCACCGGCTGGACCGGTCCCATTCTGACCGACAGCGGCGGATTCCAGGTATTCTCTCTGGCAGGGCTGCGCAAGATCAAGGAAGAAGGGGTATACTTCAACTCCCACATCGACGGCAAGCGGATTTTCATGGGGCCGGAAGAATCCATGCGGATCCAGTCCCATCTGGGCTCCACCATTGCCATGGCCTTTGACGAATGCATCGAAAACCCGGCAGAATACCACTACACCAAGGCTTCCTGTGACCGCACCGTCCGCTGGCTCCTGCGCTGCAAGGAAGAAATGCGCCGCCTGAACGAAAGCGGAAACGCTGTTAATCCCCAGCAGATGCTGTTCGGCATCAACCAGGGCTCCACCTACGAAGACCTGCGGATCCGTCACATGGAACAGATCCGAGAACTGGATCTGCCCGGATATGCCATCGGCGGTCTGGCAGTGGGTGAAGAAGCCGAGGAAATGTACCGGATCATCGAAGCGGTGGAACCCTATATGCCGGAAGACAAGCCCCGGTATCTGATGGGTGTGGGTACGCCTCAGAACATTCTGGAAGGGGTTCACAGAGGCGTGGACTTCTTCGACTGCGTGATGCCATCCCGGAACGCACGGCACGGCAACCTGTTCACCTGGCACGGCAAAATGAATCTGCTGAACGAAAAATATTTTGACGACCCCCGTCCCATCGACGAAAACTGCGGCTGTCCCGCCTGCCGGATGCATTCCCGCGCTTACATCCGGCATCTGATCAAGGCCAAGGAAATGCTGGGTATGCGTCTGGCCGTACTGCACAACCTGTATTTCTACAACGATCTGATGCAGAAGATCCGTGACGCCATGGACGGCGGTTATTTCGAAAGCTTCTACCAGAAGTACCACAATCTGCTGGCAGAAAGAAGTCAGGACTGAGCCTATGATCTATCTTGAATCCGATTCCCTGAGTGCCCGCTGGAATCTGGCGCTGGAATACTATCTCGCCACGGAAAAAAAGATAAACGACACCATTGTTTTCCTGTGGCGCACATCCCCTACGGTAGTCATCGGAAGATTCCAGAACGCTCTGGAGGAGCTTGACCGGCAGTACACCGAAGAGAAAGGCATCTGCATTGCCCGGCGTATGTCCGGCGGCGGTACCATCTATAACGATGAGGGCGGTCTGATGTTCACCTATATCGTCCCGGAAGCCAAGCAGGAGATCGATTTCCGATCCTTCATTAATCCGGTGATCGCGGCGCTGGGAGAAATGGGGATTTCCGCAGAAGCCAGCGGCCGGAACGACATCATGGTGGACGGCAAAAAAGTATCCGGCAATGCCCAGTACAAAACCGGCGGCATGACTGTACACCACGGCACCCTGATGTTTGATGTGGACATCGGCGAAGTGCTCCGCGCCACCACACCCAAACCCTATAAAATCACATCCAAAAGTATTCAGTCCGTCAGAGAACGGGTCACCAACATCAGAGAGCACCTTCCCGCCGGATGTGACATGACAAGGGATCAGTTCCGTGACCGTCTGGCTGCCTCCCTGGCCGGAGACTGTTCCCGCCTTATGCTGACGGAAGCGGACTATGATGCCGTTGACCGGATTCTGGCAGAGCATTTCACCCGGAATGTATGGGAAGCCCAACCCCGGTTCTCCTTGGAAAAAGTTCTCCACCTGCCGGGCGGTCATATGGAATTCTCTCTGGAAACCCGACAGAACGTGATTCTGGAAGCCCGGGTACACGGTGACTTTTTCGGCAGTGCGGAACCGGATGAAATCTGCGCATTGCTGCAGAACGTGCCGCTGGAAACAGAAGCCATCGCCGCAGCACTGGCTCCGCTGGAAGGCCGCCTGATGGGGATCACCCCCGCTCAGATCGCCGCAGGCCTTACCGAATGAGAAAATCTGCATATTTTTTTGCAAAGCCGGGAACTTTTTTCCTTTTCCCGCGTCCAATAGAATGTATTCCGTGAGAAGATTTTCGGAATGGTAACAATTTCCTCATAAAAAACCCTGTTCCTTCCCTTGATAATCACACCGGATATGTTATAATAATGTCAACCACTGTATATCATTTTTGGAGGTACACATGAAAACATGGAAGAAGATCGTCTCCGCCGTGCTGGCCGGAGTCATGATCCTGTCCACGGTTGTGGCAGTCGGTGCAGCCAACGTTGCTTTTACCGACACATCCAACCACTGGGCAAAATCCCAGATTGAATATCTGGTAAGCAAAGACGTACTCAACGGTTACAAGCAGTCCAACGGCACCTACACCTTCAAGCCGGACGGCACCGTAACCAGAGCGGAATTCGTGAAGATGCTGGACGAAACCTTCGGCCTCACTTCCACCGCTCCCATCAATTACAGCGATGTAAAAACCAGTGACTGGTTCCATCCCTACTTCTCCAAGGCTGCTGCCCAGGGATATCTGCTGAACTACGGTACCAGCATCTCTCCCAACGGTCAGCTGACCAGAGAAGAAGCCACCACCCTGCTGGTTCGGTATCTGGGTCTGCTGGATGCTCCCAAGGCTTCCTCTTCCCAGTTCACTGACTACAGCTCCATCAGCTCCAACTTCCGGGATCCCGTTATGATCGCCGTACAGGCCGGTCTGATCAACGGTTACAAGGAATCCGGCGGTACATACACCTTCCGTCCCAAGAACACCCTGACCCGTGCAGAAGCCCTGACCATCCTGTACCGTGCAGCCGGTGCCATCTACAACACCAGCGTATACGCAAAGGACTCCGGTTCTGCTGATACCAATGCCGTTATCACCAGAGGCGGCGTAACTGTTTCTGGTCTGACCCTGAACGGCCGTGTGATCGTGACCGAAGGCGTTTCCGGCAGCGCTGTGACTCTGACCGGCTGTACCGTTCCCGGTACACTGGAAATCCGCGGTGCATCCAACATTACCCTGAACAACTGCACTGTAAACGAAATGACCGTAGATTCCATCGCACCCGAAATCACCGTATCCCTGACCGGCGGCAGCAAAATTGCCTCCCTCCATCTGGAAAGCAAGATTGCTCTGGCCGTTTCCTCCGGCTGCCGTATCACCGATATGACCGTTGATACCGGTGCCAAGAACGTAAAGGTAACCGGCGACGGTTCCATTGATAACCTTTCTGTATACGCATCCGGCTTCACCTCTACCATGATGCCCGGTGAATTCACTATCACATCCGGTCTGAGCGCAAACTTCTCCGGTACCGTATACACCGGTTCTTCCGCTGACCAGGCTTCCTTCACTACGATTCCCTACGTGACGGAAGAAAACGGCAAGTACTATCTGAACGTAATGCCTGAAGATGCAGGCCGCGTACACTACTACTTCACCGATGTAAGCATCACTCCCGATACCGATGAATTCAATGATGCTTACAGCGCTGCCAACTACAAGGACAGCTTCTATGTAAACGCAGGTAAGATCTATACCGAAGCCACCTTTGCTTCCGGCACCGTCAGCCGCTATGACTACGTGGTGCTGCAGCTGGTATCCGACAGCCGGACTTATGCGCCTGTACGGATTGACAACATCCCCACCTCCGGCACCGGCTTTGCCATAGATCCCTATTTCGATGGCGAAGACATCGTTTACAAGACCGATGCTGCCGGTATTGTACACTACTACTACAGCACAAACGGCGATGAACTGACTGCTGCCCAGTTCCAGACCGGTTATAAAAAGGCTGACAGCGCTATGCGTGGTTCCGACAAGGTTTCCGCAGGCCGTACCGGTGCTATCGAACTGAGTGAACGGTATCTGGCAAACTATCCCTTCGTAATCGTGGTTCTGGAAAACAACAACGGTCAGTACTACAAGCCTGTGGTTGTTTCCGCCGGTGCCAACGGTTTTGAAGAAGAACCCAAGGTAACCACTCTGGGTACCATCGAGTTCAAGACCAATGTGACCGGTACTCTGTACTACTACTACGCCAAGACTGATGAAATGCCCACCCCCCAGGAATTCGCCAACAACTGGCCTCTGGAACGCGGCAAGACTTCCATGTCTGTAACCAAGAACAAGACCACTACCCTCTCCTACAATATAGATACCGCAGAACAGTATCCTTATATGGTATTCTGCATCAAGGAAAACAAGGGCGATTATCTGACTCCCTTCGTTCTGAAGATTGATTACGATACCGGTTTCCTGGTAAATCCCTATATCACCGGCAACGATGAAGTTACCTTCCGTGCAGAACATTCCGGTACTGTATACTGGTTCATGTCCCGCTACAGTACTGCTCCCACCATGGACAGCTTCATGAGCGAATATGCTGCCACCAATACCCAGAGAAAGGGTACTGCCAGAGTATATTCTTCCTCTACCTACAGTATTTTTGAATTCAATGCCGACTATATTTCCCAGTATCCCTACATTTACGTTATGCTGGTTGACAGTGAAGGCAATTCCTACCAGCCCGTTATGCTGAATGTCAAGGATACCACCACCACCGGTTTTGATGTGGCACCCTACTGTGATCTGGAAAACGAAAGAGTATACTTCAAGCCCTCTGCCAACGGCAGACTGTATTACTACTTCGACCGTGCGGACGATGCTTACAATGTAAACTCCGGTGAGTTCTGGGATATGTATGCCAATGCAGGAAGTTACTACAGCGGTTCTTTCCTGGTAGATACTGATCTGGACTACATCCCCTTTGACCACATCGACACGAGAACGTATCCCGGTATGGTTATGATGTTTGTTGACGACAGTGAACGTGAATACTATCCTGTTTACATCTCCATCAGAACCGATACCAGTTCCGGCTCCACCACCTCCGGTGTAACCATACTGTCTGTTACCGACACCAAGGTAACGCTGTTCCCCAATGCCTCCGGTACCATCGAGTACTCATTCCTCGGTACGCCCACAAATATGAATGCTGTTTATCCCGGCGGAATCATTCCCGCGATCGAGGGCAGAACCGTAGAAATCACCCACAGCGGCAGATACCTGTTCCTGGTTATCGAAATGGAAGGTTTTGAGAAGGAAACGATTGACCTGACCCGTTCCTATGATTCTGAAGACAGACCGGACGATGGATCTACCAAGATCGGTTACGGCTTCCGTCAGCAGGACATCGATTCCATCGGCGACCAGACTGTCTTCTCCGCTGTATCCGACATCAACGGTACGGTAACCATGAGCATCAGCTCCATGCCCGGTTCCGAAACAACCGTCGGTGTTACCGCAGGTGTACCTTTCACCATCTCCATTGCCTTTAACATGGATGAATACATGAACACCTCTACCGGTCAGCTGATCGGCGGCTCCATCTACGTACAGGCAACCGGTTCCGACGGTGAAGTTTACGAACGTCTCGTAGTAGCACTGAAATAATTCCCAAAAAACAGAAAAAACAGCAGGGTTCCGGCTCTGCTGTTTTTTGTCTGTTGTATTTTTGAAAAAGAAAAAACAGCATATCTATCGATACACTGTTCTTTCCGATGAGGGTGAGCGATGGGAGTCGAACCCACGACCTCCAGGGCCACAACCTGGCGCTCTAACCAACTGAGCTACGCCCACCATATCCGTACCTTGGGGGATTCGAACCCTCGACCTACTGCTTAGAAGGCAGTTGCTCTATCCGGCTGAGCTAAAGGTACATATCCCCGTTCCGCATTCGTTGTGGCTTCCTGCAGAACCGTAGATGCTGGGGAAAACAAGCGGGTGATGGGAATCGAACCCACACGACCAGCTTGGAAGGCTGGGATTCTGCCATTGAACTACACCCGCACATCTAACGCCTGTATATGATACCACATTTCTGTTTCTTTGTCAAGAGTTTTTTTCAATTTTTCAAAAAAACTTTCCATACGCATCCGCCTGCACCGCTGAGGGTAATTCTTCACCCTTAATTCACAAATTCTTCCTTGTATTTGCAAAAGAAAAAGAATACACTATATACATCTATCTGTTTTTATCGGGGGAAATATGTTCGGGTATGTACGGCCGCTGGTTCCGGCTCTGCGGGTCCGGGAATATGAATGGTACCGGGCGGTATACTGCGGGCTGTGCCGGTCAATGGGTACAGTCAGCGGACAGTTTTCCCGGCTGACACTGAGTTATGACTTTGCGTTTCTGGCGCTGGTCCGGCTGATTCTCTCCGATGAAGAAGCAGAATTCGCTGCCCATCGCTGTGCGGTTCATCCCCTGCGTACGCGGCTTATGGCAGAAGAACATCCTGCTCTGCGGTATACGGCCGCTGCGGCAGCCTGTCTGGCAGAAGCCAAACGATCGGACGACATGGCAGATGAAACAGGAACTGCACGCCTGAAACCGATGCTTCTGACCCCCCTGACCGGTTCCATGGTGCGGCACACAGAGCGTACGGAACCGGATACAGCTGTCCTTCTTCCCTGCATAAAAGAGCATCTTACCCATCTGGCAGCGCTGGAAAAAGCCGGATGTGCCTCACCGGACGAAGCGGCACAGGTTTTCGGCAGTCTGCTGGGCGATCTGTTTGCTTTCAGACTGACAGGTTCTGCTGCCGCTGTCGCCCATTCCATCGGTGCAGGAACAGGACGGTTCATTTATCTCTGCGATGCCATGGACGATCTGGCAGATGACGTGAGAAAAGGCCGATACAATCCATTGGCTCGGTTATGGAGCGACATGGCACTGAATGCCGACGGAAAGCCCACAGAGCTGGTCAAAGACTCATTTACCACCGGAATTCCTCTGGAACTGGAAAGGCTGGGGCTGGCTGCGGAGCTTCTGCCGGAACATCCGCTTACAGAGATTGTCAAAAATATTGTATATCTGGGAATGCCGGACATGGCAAAACGTATCGCAGAAGGACATTCCCCGGGCAGCCGCCGGAAGCTGGTTCATTCTCCGGTCTCTGCCCCCGAAACCATACACGGGAGTCAACAATGAAAGATCCATACAGCGTGCTGGGGATTTCCCGCACCGCTACTGACGACGAAATCAAAAAAGCCTACCGGGATCTTGCCCGAAAATATCACCCGGACAACTACGCAAACACCAATCTGGCAGATGTAGCAGAAGAAAAAATGAAGGAGATCAACGAAGCCTACGAAGCCGTTCAGCAGGAACGCAAAGGCGGCGGTACAGGTTCCTCCTCTTCTTCCTATTCCTCCTACTCCACCTCCGGTACCACATCCTTTCCCCAGATACGGGAACTGATCCGGAACGGACACTATGCCGAAGCAGAACTGAAAATTGATGCGACCCCTGCCGGTGACCGTGGTGCGGAATGGAATTATCTCAAGGGTTGTCTGCTGGTGCAGCGTGGGTACTATTATGATGCACTCAAATACATTGAAGTTGCCTGTTATCTGGATCCCACCAATGCCGAATACCGGGAAGCCAAGAACCGGATGCACGTCCGTTCCACGGCTTACGGTTCCCCCTACCGTACAAATGGCGGTACCGACATGGACTGCTGCGGACTCTGCACCAATCTGATCTGTGCGGATGCCTGCTGTGAATGCTGCGGCGGTGACCTGATCTCCTGCTGCTGAGCTTTGTGAGGTTTTTCTGTATGAAAGTACATTCTCAAATGGCGCTGTCCAAAAAGATCGCCTTTTCCGCCATCATTGCCGCTCTTTCCGTGGTGCTTCTGTACATCGGGAGCATCAGTGTTCTGGATATGTCCTCCGTGGTAATCTGCGCCCTGCTGACCATGCTGGTGGTGGTGGAAGCGGGAGAAAAATTCGCCTGGCTGGCTGTATTGGTCACCGGGGTGCTGTCCCTGCTCCTGCTGCCTGTCAAGCTGCCGGCTCTGCTGTATCTGTTCTTCGGCGGGATTTATCCCATTCTCAAGGCATGGCTGGAAAAAACGCCCTACTGGCTCAGCTGGCTGTTCAAAATTTCCGTTCTGGATACCATGCTGCTGGCTTCCATCGCCCTCTCGAAACTGGTCTTCACTGCGGAAGAGCCTTTCTTTGATTTCACCGGTCTTGTTCTGCTGGTGGGGACAATATTCTTTATCCTTTATGACCTGGCACTGACTACCTGTGTGACCGCCTACATCACCCGGCTCCGGAAACGGCTGGGACTGAAAAAACTGTTCTGACATATGGCTCCGTTCCCTCTGCCCTGCAGTCGGACGGAGTTTTTGTTTTCCGGACTTCTTTTCCTCTTGCAAAACAGGACGGTTTCTGGTATAGTTATAGTATCACTACATCCCTGAAAAGGAGAAACATTATGTATCAGTTTTTCTCTCCCATGCAGATCATCCCGGAAGGCTGGCTGAAGAAGCAGCTGCGGTTGCAGGCAGACGGTCTTGCCGGAAACCTGGACAAAATGTGGCCTGATGTAAAAGACAGTGCCTGGATCGGCGGAAACCGTGAAGGATGGGAACGGGTTCCCTACTGGCTGGACGGTTTTCTGCCGCTTGCCTATCTGCTCCGGGATGAAGACATGATTGCCCGGGCAGAAAAATACATTGTCTCCATTCTGGACAGACAGTGCAAAGACGGCTGGATCTGCCCCTGTTCCGTAGAAGAAAGACCCGGTTATGATGCCTGGAGTTTTCTGCTCATCGGCAAGGTACTGGCCATGTACTGCGAATTCACAAAAGATATTCCTGAAAAGAAAAACCTGTGGAAGCGGGCGGACAAAGGTTTGTATAAGGCCATGGAATGCCTGTATACCCTGATGGCGGACGGCACCATCAAGCTGTTCAACTGGGGTAGATTCCGCTGGTTTGAAGGACTGATCCCCCTGCAGTATCTGCACAGCCGGTATAAGAAGGACTGGATCCCCGCACTGGCAAAGCTGCTCAGAGAACAGGGTGCAGACTGGAACAGTTTCCGTGACACCTGGGAACGTCCCATCAACGAATGGACATTCCACACCCACATTGTCAACATCGGTATGATGTTCAAATACGAAGCCGCATGGTGCGCCCTGACCGGGGAAGAATACACCGACATCGCCGAAGATCTCTGGCAGTTCCTGGAAGCACGGCACGGTACCGCCGCAGGATGCTTCACCGGGGATGAATGTCTCTCCGGCACATACAACAACCAGGGCACCGAGCTCTGTTCCGTAAACGAGCTGATGTATTCCTGCGAACTGCTGTACAGCATCACCGGCAAGAGCATCTGGGCTGACAGGCTGGAAAAACTGGCCTTCAATGCGTTGCCCGCCACCATTTCCGATGATATGTGGACCCACCAGTACGACCAGCAGGTAAACCAGATCTCCTGCGAAAGACTGCCCGGCCGTTCCATCTTCCGCACCAACGGCGCTGAAGCCCATCTGTTCGGTCTGGAACCCAACTACGGCTGCTGTACCGCCAATATGGGGCAGGCATGGCCGAAATTTGTGCTGTCCGTCTTCCGTAAGACCCGCACCGGCATCGAATGCCCCGTAATGGTACCCGCAAGACTGGACACAAAGATTCACGGTAAATCTGTGACCCTGTCTGTAGACACCGAATATCCCTTCCGTCACAGCGGCGTTTACACCGTTACTGCACCGGAAGCGGTAAAGTTCACACTGAAAATCCGGATACCCGGCTGGGCAAAGGGATGCACCGTCAACGGCGAAAAGTTCGGCGGCAAGATGATTGTGCTCTCCCGGGAATGGTCCGGCACCACAGACATCCGTGTGGAATTTACGGATGCTCCCCGCATGATCAGCCGTCCCCGGAAGCTGAAGGCTGTGGAATACGGCCCTCTGCTGTTCTCTCTCCCCATTGAAGCCGAATGGAAAATGCGGGAATACGAAGCCGGTGGTGTGGAACGGAAATTCCCCTACTGTGACTATGAGCTCAGTCCTCTGTCCGACTGGCGTTACGGCTTTGCTTCCGCAGAATTTACTGTAGAGAACGCACCGGTCGCCGATGTCCCCTTCTCCGCTGCTGCTCCTGCCATAAAGCTTCTGACCAGGCTGGCTCCCGTGGAATGGGAATATGCCGACGGTTTCCGCAACATTGCTGCCCCCGCCCCTGTTTCCGACAAAGCTGTGGGAGAAGCAGCAGAGCTGGCACTGGTTCCCTATGGGGCCGCCAAGCTGCGGATGACCGAAATGCCTGTGGTAAAGATGCCCAAATAATGCGTGATTTTCTCATGCAGACTGACTGAAATACGATTCTTGTAAAGCATGATTTGGATTGGGATTTTCCGCCAGTCATTTCCTGCTGCACCCTGCACAATTTACTTCTTATAAAATAATAACTTCCCGTACAGAACTGCTGAAAATGGCTCCATTTCGTTGACAATGGGGTCATTTTTGTTGTATAATATAGGTTAAATGGGAAGCTATGTCTACCCTCTGACGGAGCCGCTCTTCCCATAGAAAATTTATGACAGAAAAGAGACTTGTCCTATGTTGAAAAGCATGACCGCATTCGGCCGCGCCCGTGCCATGACGCCCTCCGGCGACCGGGATATCACCGCCGAACTGCGCAGCGTAAACAGCCGGTATCTGGACGTTTCCGTACGTCTGCCCCGGATGATGAGCTTTCTGGAAGAAAAAATCAAGGTATATCTGGCCGAGAGAGGCATTTCCCGCGGCAAGATCGAAGTAAACATTAACGTGAACGTGGTGTCTGAAGAAGGCGTGGAATACGTACTGGACACCGCCGCCGCCCGTTCCTACATCACAGCACTGGAAACCCTCAGAGACAGCTTTGGTCTCCGGGACGATATTTCCGTGATGCAGGTAGCCGCCAACAGAGATCTGTTCACCGTCAAGAAACCGGAAGACGATATGGAACGGGACTGGAACGATGTAAAGCCGGTGCTGGCCGCTGCTGTGGATGCCTTCCTTGACAGACGGGCCAGAGAAGGCAAAAATCTGGAAGAAGACATTGTAAAGAAGTGCGAAAACATCAAGGCTCTGGCCGCAAAGATCAAAGTGCTGTCCGAAGGTGAAATCACCGGATACTCCGCCAAGCTGGAACAGCGGATCCGGCAGTTCCTTGCCGATTTTGACACAGAAGCTGCCGAACAGCGGATTCTGACGGAAGCGGCCATTTACGCCGACCGTGCTGCCATTGATGAAGAGCTGGTACGTCTGGACTCCCACTTCACCGCCATGGCCGACATTCTGGCCTCCGATGAAGCCGCCGGCCGGAAGCTGGACTTCCTGCTGCAGGAAATGAACCGGGAAACCAACACCATCGGTTCCAAAGCCGGCAACGCCGAAATCGCCCACATGGTTGTGGACATCAAGTGCGAACTGGAAAAAATCCGCGAACAAATCCAAAACATCGAATAAGCGGGGCCGCCCCCGCGGGCAATCTCCGGCACTTCTGCAGCTGAATGGGGAAGCAATCACACGCGGCGGCACAGCCTCCGGCTGTTTGTGCAGCTTGTGAGTGGTTGACTATATATTGCCTGACCACAGATTGTCTTAGGTATTGAATTTTAGGAAGTTTTTAAGGTATGAGATTTGTAAATGTAGGATTCAACAACATTCTGAACGCCGACCGGATTGTGGCGGTAATCGGTTCCGATTCTGCACCTTCCAAGCGGCTGATGCAGGATGCCAAGGATATGGGGCGTGCCATCGACTGCACCAGCGGCCGGAAGACCCGTTCCATTCTGGTGATGGACAGCGACCATGTGGTGCTTTCCGCCATCCAGCCAGAAACCCTTGCCGCCAGACTGGCCAATGAAAACGAAGAAGACGCCGACGAGGACGAAGAGGAGAACGCCTGAGAGGAGGTTCCCATGGGACGCACGCTGCTGACTATGGATGCCGGTGGATTCTATCTGAACGGGGAACCCTTTGATCTGGCATCCGGAGATTTTCACTATTTCCGCACCCTGCCCGGCGGATGGGGCCACCGTCTGAAGCTGATGAAAGCCTTCGGGCTGAACACCCTGCAGACCTATGTTCCCTGGAATCTGCACGAGCCGGAGAAGGGACACTACTGTTTTGACGGGCACCTGAACCTGCAGGCATTTCTGGAAGCCTGTCAGGCAGAAGGACTGTATGTTATGCTCCGTCCCTCGCCTTATATCTGTTCCGAATGCGACTGGGGCGGTCTGCCCTACTGGCTTATGGGTGAGAACTGCTGTCCCAGAACCATGGACACCGCTTTCATCGGACACTACGAAACCTATTTCCGCCGGCTGATGGAGGAGATAGAGCCGATGCTGTCCACCAGAGGCGGGCCCATCATCGCTGTATCCGTGGAAAACGAGTACGGCAGCTACGGTATGGACCGGGAATACATCTGCTGGACCGCTGATCTTTACCGTGCCTGCGGCATTGATGTGCCCCTGTACAACACGGACGGGGACAATCTGTTCATGCTGACCCACGGGGGACCGGAAGCGCTCTGGTCGGGCATCAACCTTGCCGCTGTTACGGATGCTTCCCTTGCCGCACACAGTGCCTATCAGACCGGTTATCCGGTGTATGTAGGTGAAATGTGGGGTGGTCGGGCACTGCAGTGGGGCGGCAGATTCGCCAGACAGACAGCGGACACCATCGCCGAACGGTACCGGACAGCCCTTGAAAAAGGCGCGCATGTGAACTTCTATATGTTCTGCGGCGGCACCAGTTTTGGCTTCTTCAGCGGCGCCAACCACGGCGTTTACCGTGCGGATGTACCGGGTGCCAGACAGCGATACATTCCCTTTCCAACAAGCTATGATGTGGATGCCCCCGTTTCCGAAGACGGACGGCCCACGGAAAAATATTTCGCCCTGCGCAGGGTACTGGCAGAGCACCGTGGTATGGACGAAGCCGACCTGCCGCCAGTACCGGAAAACAGACCAGTCCAGACCGCCGGGACAATCCGCTGGGAAGCATCCCGCCGGGTATTTTCCCCCACTGTACTGGATCAGCTGACCGAAACAAGAGTCACCTCCGGAAATGTGCGTACCATGGAATCCATGGGGCAGGACTACGGTTTTGTGCTGTACACCACCCACATCCGCGCCTCTCACCCGGACTACACCTATTATGTACGGATTGAAGGGCTCCACGACCGGGCGGATATTTATACCGATGGTGTATACCTGGGTACCTACTACCGGGACAGAAACAATGTGCCTGTGTCCTTCCGGGTACCTGAAGGCAGTGTCCGACTGGATATTCTGGTGGAAAACATGGGCCGGATCTGCTACGGCTACAAAATGCTGGATGAGCGTAAGGGCATTCTGGACTGCGTGCTGCTGGACAGAGCGCTGGGAGACGGAAAACCCTATTCCGTGGCTTCTTTTGTCACCGGCTGGGAAAACCGCGCCCTGCCTTTCCGGTATCCGCAGGTGGAAAAAGCCCTCTTGGCAGAGGACAGCCCCGCACCGGCAGAAACCGTCGAACCCCGTCTGTACAGCGGTACTTTTACAGCGGCTCCGGGAGTGGATACCTTTCTGAACTTTTATGATGCCGGCATGACCAGAGGGCATGTCTGGATCAACGGATTCGCTCTGGGCAGATACTGGGCCATCGGTCCCCAGGACACCCTGTATGTACCGGGGGATCTGCTGAAGGAAGAAAACCGGATTGAAGTGCTGGAACTGTACGGCACGGACGAATACCCCAAAGCCGGATTCTGCGATACCCACCGGCTTGACAGACTGACTGAAAATATGGAAGTGGTTCTGGCCGCTCCCTCCGAAAATAACTGACAATAAGGAAGTACATATGAAAAAAGGACTTGTATTTGTCGTCTCCGGCCCTTCCGGCAGCGGAAAAGGCACCGTAGTGGAGGAACTGAAGAAAATCGCCCCCAACATCGGCGTTGCGGTTTCCGCCACCACCCGTGCTCCCAGACCGGGGGAAGCGGAAGGCGTGACCTACTACTATAAAACCAGAGAAGAATTTGAAGCTCTGCTGGCCGCCGGCGAAATTCTGGAGCATACCGAATACAGCGGCAATCTGTACGGCACCCTGAAATCCGAAGCCCGGAAGGTAATCGGCGAAGGCCGTGACCTGATTCTGGAAATCGAAGTGGACGGCGGCGGACAGGTCAAGCGTCTGCTGGGCGATGACTGCGTGCTGGTGATGCTGCTGGCACCGGACGCTGCCGAACAGGAACGCAGACTCCGTGACAGAGGTACCGAAAAGGAAGAAACCATTCAGAAGCGGCTGCAGAAAGCCCGCTCGGAAATCGCCGTGGCCGGAGATTACGAGTATCTGGTACTGAACGAAACCGGTCACCAGGAGGAATGCGCCGAAAACCTTCTGGCAATACTGAAAGCAGCCCACAATACTTACCCCAGAATGCGCACGATCACGGATCACTATTTTGATTGATCCGATACCCTTTCAACAAGTCAACAATACACTGACAATATACAGAAAAACAGGAGAAAAAATCATGATTTATCCTTCTATCGCCGAACTGACCCAGGATGGGAAGATTAACCGTTACACGCTCGTGGTTGCTACCGCCAAGTGCGCCAGAATCATCACCGATGAATACGTAAAGCAGAGAGAATACGCCGAAAAGGTAGCTATGAACAAGGACAGCGAAAAGAGCAAGAACGTTGCCAATCTGATCCGCAAGGAATACCGGGATGAAAAGGCTGTAAAGAACGCCATCAACGGTCTCCACAGCGGCGAATTCCGCATTCTGTCCGATGAAGAAGCTGCCGAACTTCACCGGAAGCAGGCGGAAGAAGAAGAACGCAGAAAGGCTGAAGCGGCCGCCAAAGCCGAAGAAGAAGCCGCTGCGCTGGAAGCCGAAGAAGCTCTGGCTGACGCATTCGATGAAGACGACGAAGTGACCGACGAAGACGCCGCCGCTGCTGCCGATGCACTGGAACTGCTGCTGGGTCTGGGCGAAGACGAAGACGAAGAATAATTTACCGAAAAATCACGCCTGAGAGGAGGAATGACTGTGGGAGAACTGGCATCCGTTTATATTCTGGATGTACCCTATCATGCGGATAAGCCGTACACCTACTATATTCCTCCGGATATGGCAGATCACTGTCTGCCCGGGTGTCTGGTGGAAGTGCCTTTCGGCAAGGGAAACCGGCGTATGACCGCAGTGGTTGCCGATCTGCCGGAGGGACAGACCAAATCCACCTACAAACCCATCTTCACGGCAGGTACAGAACCCCTTCTGAACCGTGAAATGCTGGCGCTGTGCCGGTTCATGAAGGAATTCACCCTTTGTACCTTCGGGGAAGCGGTGCATGCCATTGTTCCCGGTGCGGCACTTACAAAGATCACCGAATACTACCGTGCTCTGCCTGCCGATCCGGAGAAACTCTCTTCCGAAATGCAGGAGCGGGCACAGCTGATTTATCATCTGCTCGAAGGGAAGAAAAGACTGACAAAACAACAGATACAGAGTGAATTTCCCTTCGACTGCACACCATATCTGGCTTCTCTGCGGAATGCAGGGTATCTGGAAAAGCAGTCCGTCACCAGACAGCCTGACGAAGGACGGGTACGGCTGCTGTACAGTCTGACCGAATCGGCAGTACAGCGGCTGCAGACGGAGGAAATGCCGGACATTCTGAAACCCATGCGCAGTGAACAGCAGCGTACCCTGTTCCGGGAACTGGCCAGACTGGCAAAGCCGGATACCCCCGGCAGCCGCTTTGCGGAAGAAAAAAGTCTGCTGGAAACCTGCGGTATATCCGCTGCCACCGGCCGGAACTGCCTGAAACGCCTGATCGATCAGGGATTGGTTCTGGTTATGGAGGAAACGGATTACAGAGATCCTTTCCGCCTTTCGGAGGATGAACAGGAAGCACCGCTGCCACCGGTCGTGCTGACAGAAGAACAACAGGCGGCGCTGAACACCATCGGTTCCCTGTACCGTTCCGGACAGCCCAAAGCTGTGCTGCTCCACGGAGTGACCGGTTCCGGGAAGACCAATGTGATGCTGGCCGCCATTGAGCAAGTGCTGGAAGACGGCCGCGGCGTAATTCTGCTGGTACCGGAGATTGCGCTGACGCCACAGACGGTGAGTATTTACCGCCGCCGGTTCGGGGAACGGATCGCTGTGATCCATTCGTCCCTTTCTGCCGGAGAAAAGCTGGACGCATGGCGCAGAATCCGGGACGGTCTGGCGGATGTGGTCATCGGTACCCGTTCCGCCATCTTTGCACCGCTGCCAAAGCTCGGCATGATTCTGATTGACGAAGAACACGAATACACCTACAAATCCGATACCAACCCCAAATACCACGCCCAGGATATTGCCCGGTGGCGCTGCGGGGAACACAAGGCAGTCATGCTGCTGGCTTCCGCTACCCCGTCCGTAACTTCCTATTACAAGGCAAAAACCGGCGTGTACACACTGGTGGAACTGAAAAACCGGTACAACAACGCAGCTCTGCCCCAGGTGGAGATCTGCGATATGCGGGGTACTTCCCCTACCAGTCCCGTAGGCGATGTGCTGGCCGCCAGACTCCGGGAGGACAAAGCGGCAGGCAATCAGTCTATCCTGTTCTTAAACCGACGGGGATACAACCATTTCGTATCCTGCCGGAGCTGCGGGAAAAGCATTCAGTGTCCCCACTGCTCCGTTTCCATGACCTATCACACCCTGCGCCGGGGAAAGCTGCAGGACACTGCCGAAGATCCGGAAGCTTACCAGAAGCTGCGCAGAGACAACGGGATTCTGGCCTGCCACACCTGTGGTTACCGTACGCCTGTCCCGGATGTTTGTCCCGTCTGCGGGAAGCCCCATTTTCTTTTTATGGGATGCGGCACTCAGAAGGCGGAAGACGATATTGAAACCCAGTTTCCCGATCTGCGGGTCATCCGGATGGACACGGATACCACCCACGGGAAATTCTCACATGAAACCTATCTGACCCGTTTCCGCGAAGGGGAAGCAGATGTCCTGCTGGGTACACAGATGGTCACCAAGGGACACGATTTCCCGAAAGTGGCCACGGTGGGTGTACTCAATGCGGACGGTTCCCTGTTTGTGGACGACTATCGCGCCAGCGAGCGGACTTTCTCCATGCTGACGCAGGTAATCGGCCGTGCGGGGAGGGGAGACGTACCTGGGAAGGCCATCATACAGACCTGGAACCCGGACAATGAGATTCTCCATCTGGCAGCAACCCAGGACTATCCCCGTTTTTACGAAGGGGAAATCCGTCTCCGCAAAGCACTGTGCTTTCCGCCGTTCTGTGACATTGCTGTGATTACAGTATCCGGCAGTGACGAAGCAGTGCTCGGCAATGTTGTGACCAGCCTGCACCAGCGGATCCGGGAATATGCCGCATCGGAGTTCGATGATATCCCGCTGGTTCTGTTCGGCCCCTTTGAAGCGCCGGTATATCGTGTACAGAACGTTTACCGGATGCGCTTTGTCCTGAAATGCCGGCTGAACAAGCGTGCCCGCGCGTTCATCGACCGGCTCTTATGTGAATACAGCGGCGGCATCCTGCCTGCCGTGGAAAAGAAGCCGAAAAAACCTGTCGGCAGTACGGAAGTCCGTCTCAACAGCCGCGGCGACCGACGGATCAGCGTTACCGTGGATCTGAATCCATCGACCATCTGACAGGACGGATGCTGCGGAGTCATGCAGTATTCGGTATGTATCGGCAAATCCAAAAGAAAACAACGGAGGACCAATCGTATGGCAATCCTGAATATAGTAAAAGAAGGCGACCCGATTCTGCGGAAGAAATGCCGCCCTGTAACCGAAATCACCCCCCGGATCCGTCAGCTGGCGGAAGACATGGCAGAAACCCTGATTGACGCCAACGGTGCCGGTCTTGCCGCACCCCAGGTGGGGATTCTGCGGCGGATGGTGCTGGTGGACAATGGGGAGGAAATTCTGACCCTGATCAATCCCGAAATCATTGCCGCCGAAGGGGAACAGGAAGAAATGGAAGGCTGCCTGTCCGTACCGGACGTATGGGGCATCACCCATCGGCCTGCCAGGGTAACGGTACGCGCCATGAACCTGGCCGGCGAAACCATTGAAGTCACCGGCGAAGGGCTCACCGCCAGATGCTTCTGTCACGAACTGGACCATCTGGACGGCGTTCTGTACATCGACAACGCCGTGCACATCCTGACACCCGAAGAAACCGAAGAAATGCTGAAGGAACGGGAACAGGACTGACCGCTGCCCGATGACCCCAAGGAGGATTTATGCGTATTGTATTTATGGGCACACCGGATTTTGCCGCTGTGTGTCTGGAAGCTGTATATAACCATCCCGCCGCCGAGGTTGTGGGTGTTCTGACCCAGCCAGATACCCAGAAGGGACGGGGCATGAAGTTTATCCCCTCTCCCGTCAAGGTATTTGCCATGGAGCACAACATTCCCGTATACCAGCCGGAAACCCTGAAAAACGGTGCGTTTTCGGAAGAACTGGCCCGTCTGGATCCCGAGCTGATCTTTGTGGCCGCTTACGGGAAGATTCTGCCTGCCTACGTGCTGGAGTATCCGAAATACGGCTGCATCAATGCCCACGGCTCCCTGCTGCCCCTGTACAGAGGCGCTTCCCCCATCCAGAGAGCCATCATGGACGGACACACCCGCACCGGGATCACCGCCATGTATATGGCTGACGGCATTGATACCGGCGATATGCTGCTGAAGGGCGAATGTGACATTCTGCCGGAAGACGATTTCGGCACCCTGCACGACAAGCTGGCCGCCATCGCAGGGGATCTGCTCTGCCAGGTCATTGACAAGGCACTGGACGGTACACTGGAAGCCTGCCGCTGCAAGCAGGATGACAATGCTGCTACCCATGCACCCAAGATCCTGAAAGAAGACACCATTCTGGATTTCACCAAACCTGCCTGCTGCCTGTGCTGCCTGATCCGGGGTCTGTCTCCCGCACCGCTGGCCATGACAAAAACGCCGGACGGCAAGCTGCTGAAAGCCGCTGCTGCCGCTGTCGCTGATCAGACACACGATGCCGCGCCCGGTACCGTTCTGTCTCTGGACGATGGGATTCTGGTTGCCTGCGGAGAAGGGACAACGCTGCGCCTGACCTCCGTGGTACCGGAAGGCAAAAAGCGCATGGACGCCGCCGACTACATCCGGGGCCGCAAGCTGAATGTTGGAGACCTGCTGGCATACTGACAATGGAAACACGCTCCGCCGGAAACCATGAAAGGAGCTAATTATGCCATATTTTTACGGATTTGATTACACCTACCTGATCTTCTGTCTCCCGCCGCTGCTTCTGGCGTTGTGGGCACAGTACAAGGTCAAATCTACCTTTGCACAATATTCGAAAGTCGCTTCCGACAGGGGTATGACCGGCCGGGACGCCGCCAGACTGATACTGGATACCAACGGGCTGTACAATGTGCCCGTAAGCCGGATTTCGGGAGAGCTGACCGACCATTTTGATCCAAGAGAAAACGTAATCCGCCTGTCCGACACTGTATGTGATGTGCGCTCTGCGGCGGCTGTGGGGGTTGCGGCCCATGAAGCGGGACACGCTGTCCAGTATGCCGTGGGCTACGGCCCCATGAAGCTGCGTTCCGCTCTGGTGCCCGTAACAAACATCGGCTCCCGTCTGTCCATGCCGCTGGTGCTGCTGGGGATTCTGCTGTCTTTTGAAACTCTGGCCTATGTGGGCGTGATTCTGTTTTCTGCTACAGCCATTTTTCAGCTGGTAACCCTGCCTGTGGAATTTGACGCCTCCCGCCGGGCACTGGCCGCACTGGAAGGTGCCGGTATGTCCGCCGAAGGGGTAAAGAGCGCCAAAAAGGTGCTGTCTGCCGCAGCACTGACCTATGTAGCGGCTCTGCTGACTGCGGTGGGAAACCTGCTCCGTCTGCTTGTACTGGTAAGACGGAATGATGACCGGAGATAATTCTGCTGGATTCTGTAACCTCCTGTGCGGTTCTGCAGATAACTTTACAATTCTTACTTCTTAATTCTCAAAGAAGGGAGTCCACCTATGCCCAACAACACATCCCCCCGTTCTCTTGCCCTGTCCTCCCTTCTGGCCTGCGAAAAATGCGGGCGATACACCAATCTGGAAATCGACAGCGGTCTGCGGAACGTAAGCCTTTCTCCCGCCGACAAGGGACTTTACACCCGTCTGGTGTACGGCGTGATCGAACGGCGGATTACGCTGGACTATGTGATCGACCGGTACGCAAAAACGCCTACAGCCGACATGGAGCCTGCCGTACGGATGGCTCTGCGGATGGGTGTGTACCAGCTTCTGTTCATGGACCGGATCCCCTCTCACGCCGCCGTATCGGAAACCGTGGATCTGGTGCCCCGCCGCTCTGCCGGATTTGTCAACGCCATCCTGCGTTCGTTCCTGCGGGACGGCTGCAAGGTCACCTGGCCGGACGAGGGGGACACGGAATACTTTCTGTCCGTGAAATACTCCTTCCCTGCCGAAATCTGCGCCCTCTATCTGGCCGATTACGGCAGAGAAACCACCGAAAATATCCTCGCTGCCTTCAACGAAGAACCGCCTGTCGGCATCCGGGTGAACACTCTGCGGCATACGGCAGAAGAAGCGGCCGGACTGCTTGCCGGAGAAGCGGAAAATTCTGCCGTCCCCGGTATGCTTTCCGCCCGTCTGCTCAGCGAGAAAATCCGTCAGGGGCTGGAAGCCGGCGACTGGTTCATCCAGGATCCCGCATCCCGTCTTTGTACCCTGGTACTGGACGCAAAACCGGGAGAAACGGTGATCGACACCTGTGCCTGTCCCGGCGGAAAAAGCTTTTCCATGGGACTGGATATGGCCGGGGAAGGCACACTGTACGCCTTTGACCTGCACGAGAACAAGCTGTCCCTGATCCGCCGCACTGCGGAACGGCTGGGGCTGGAAAAACTGATCCAAACAGCCAGACGGGATGCCCGGCAGCCGGACGAAACCCTGCTCGGCAAGGCGGATAAAGTGCTCTGCGACGCCCCCTGTTCAGGTCTTGGTGTAGTGGCGAAAAAGCCGGATATCCGGTACAAGGAGCTTTCCTCCATCGAAAATCTGCCCGCCATCCAAAAGGAAATTCTGCAGGGCGCATCCGCTTACGTAAAACCGGGCGGCACGCTGGTCTACTCCACCTGTACCCTCAGAAAAGCGGAAAACGAAGCTGTGGTGCATGCTTTTCTGGCCGCCAACCCGGACTTCGTGCTGACACCCTTTACAGCAGGCAGCATGGACTCAGACGGTATGCTGACCCTGCTGCCCCATATCACAGGAACCGACGGGTTCTTTGTGGCAAAAATGACAAAGAAAACCAACTGATTTTATATAGAAAGACAACCGATCATGACTGATGTGACAAAACCCGATATTCTGTCCATGACCCTGCCGGAACTGAAGGAGTTTGTGGTTTCCCTGGGAGCACCCGGCTACCGGGCTGAGCAGATTTTTGCCTGGCTGTCCAAAGGTGCCGCTCCCGCAGAAATGCAGAATCTGCCCAAGGATTTCCGGCAGACCCTGACCGATGCCATCGACTGGCGCCTGCCGCAGATTGCGGAAAAATACGTTTCGGCGGAAGACGGTACAGTAAAGTATCTGCTGTCCCTGACCGATGGAGAATGCGTGGAATGCGTGTTCATGGAATACCACCACGGCAATACTCTCTGCGTTTCCTCACAGGCCGGATGCCGGATGGGCTGCAAATTCTGCGCCTCCACCCTGAACGGCAGGGTTCGGAATCTGACGCCCTCCGAGATTCTGGGACAGGTGATTGTGGCTTCCCGCGACACCGGCAAACGGGTGGACGGCGTGGTCATGATGGGCATCGGCGAACCGCTGGACAATTACAACAATGTGATCCGGTTTCTCCATCTGGTCAGCGATCCCAAGGGAATGGGAATCGGTCTGCGCCACATTTCCCTGTCCACCTGCGGCATCGTACCAAAAATTTATGATCTGGCAGACGAAAGCCTGCCGGTGACTCTGTCGGTTTCCCTCCATGCAGCGGACGATGACACCCGTTCTGCACTGATGCCGGTGAACAGAACCTATCCCATCGCAAAACTGCTGGCCGCCTGCCGCCACTATTTTCAGAAAACCGGAAGACGGGTATCCTTTGAATATACGCTGATCGCCGGGCAGAACGACTCGGTTCCCCAGGCAAAAAAGCTGGCTGTCCTGCTCCGTTCGGGAATGCGTTGTCCTACGCACGTAAACCTGATCCTGCTCAATGTGGTGGAGGAAACGGGACTTGTGCGTCCTGCCCGAGAGCAGGCGGAACGGTTCCGGAAAACCCTGGAAGAGGCCGGCATCAACGCCACCATCCGCCGGAAGCTGGGCGGAGACATCGACGCATCCTGCGGTCAGCTGCGGCTCCGGAAACTGTCCGATCCCCAGGCGTCCTCTGCCGCAGAATCCTCCGAAAAGACGGATATTCTGTAATAAAACATACAAATTATTCATCATTTCTTGATAGAAACCACGCCACAGGTATAGTATACTAAAGTAAATACCTTCGGCGTGTCCTGCGAGAGATCGGAAGCCGGTCTTTCTCTACTCCACAAAGAAAGAAGGAGATACACATGGTATTCTACGGAAAAACGGATGTAGGCATGAAACGTGCCGTGAACCAGGATAATTTCATCATCCGCGCCTACTCTGCTGACGTGCTGACTGCCATTGTCTGTGACGGCATGGGCGGCGCCAATGGGGGCAGTGTGGCCAGTTCTCTGGCTGCCAAGGCGTTTATGGATGTACTGGACCGCTGCCAGAAGGATTTTCCCCTGTTCGCCGATATGACAGATGACGAAATCTGCAATATGCTGGTGGAAGCCTCCATCGAGGCCAACCGTACCGTTTATCGGAAGGGAAATGCAGACCAGTCTCTTTCCGGTATGGGAACCACACTGGTTGGCTGTCTGGTACTGCCCGATATCATTTATACCATCAATGTGGGCGACAGCCGGATGTATCTGACCGGTGACGGAACCATCCGCCAGGTAACCCATGACCATTCCTATGTACAGTATCTGGTGGATATCGGCAAGCTGACGCCGGAAGAAGCCAAAAACTCCCGGAACCGGAACATCATCACACGGGCTGTGGGTACGGAAAGAACGGTCAACGCTGACATTTTCTCCACGCCCCACGCCGATTTCAGAGGGGAATATATCGTTCTCTGTTCCGACGGGCTCACCAATTATGTGGAGCCGGAAGAAATCGGTGAAATCCTTAACCGATGCCGCCCGGATGAGGGGGATACCCTGCGTCTGGCCTGCGAAGAACTGGTGGAAAAAGCAAACGAACGGGGCGGCAGCGACAACATCACCGCTGTCATCGCTTCGGTTTGATGGGAGAAGCCCATGGATATGTACGAAAAGTATGTCGGTCAGATCTTCGATAACCGGTACCGGATCGAAAAGCTCATCGGCATCGGCGGCATGGCGATTGTTTACAAAGCCACAGACCTGCTGATGCGGCGGCTGGTAGCGGTAAAGATTCTGAAAGACGAAATTGCAGGGGACGAGCCGTCGGTAAAACGGTTTAAAAACGAATCCAGAGCCGTCTCCATGCTCTCTCACCCCAACATCGTCAATGTTTACGATGTTTCCGTCCGTGACAATATCAAGTATATCGTCATGGAATACGTGGACGGGATCACGCTGAAAAACTATATGCGCCACAGACAGGTGCTGAACCTGCGGGAAATTATCAGTTACACCACCCAGATTCTGCGTGCCCTGGATCATGCCCACAAAAAAGGCATCATCCACCGGGATATCAAGCCACAGAACATCATGCTGCTGAAAAACGGCGCCATCAAAGTCATGGACTTCGGCATCGCCAAGCTGCCCAATGCAGAAACCGTAACCATGACGGACAAGGCCATCGGCACCGTGTATTACATCAGTCCCGAACAGGTAAGCGGCGGACAGATCGATTCCCGCAGTGACCTGTACGCGCTGGGCGTAATGCTGTACGAAATGGCAACGGGACAGCTGCCTTTCACTGCAGAAACCCCTGTGTCCGTAGCCCTGATGCAGGTAAACGATACCGCCATCCCGCCCCGGCAGATCAACCCCCAGATCCCTGCAGGTCTGGAACAGATCATTCTTCGTGCCATGCAGAAAGAATCAGACGCCCGGTATCAGAGTGCGGAAGAAATGCTGGCACATTTCCAGAAGCTGAAGGAAAATCCCCATGTAATTTTCCGGGAAAATGCCAAAGCTGTCCGGAAATCCGACGCCAAAAAGAAGAAAAAGCACGGCAGCCGCTCCATGTTCCCCATCATTCTGGGGGTAACCATGGCATTTCTCTGTGTGGCGGCAGTGTCCGGCTACTATATCATTGACAAGATTTTCATCAACAGTGTAGCCAACGAGTATCAGGAAATCCCTGTACGCGATTTTGTAGGAATGTCCTATACGGAAGAACTGGAGGATTTCTTTGACTCCTCTGCCGTATACTATCTTCTGAATGTGGAATACCGGTACAGCAACACCGTTGAAGAAGGGAAAATCATCTCCCAGGTTCCCGCTGCAGGTGTAACCAAGAAGTTCCTTGCAGAGAAACAGAAAATTCAGATCGATCTTGTAGTCAGCAACGGTACAGAAACCACGGTATTGGAAGATTATACTGTACGTGACTACAGAGAAGCGGAAGCAGCGCTGCGCAAACTTGGCCTGACAGTCGTAATAGAAGAAGCTGCCAGCAACTATCTGGACATCGGATACGTGGTACGTACAGACCCGGCAGCGGGTACCGTTATGGACATCGGAGATACCGTAACCCTGTACGTCAACTACGGCGCCGACACCATCAAAACTTCCGTTCCTAACTTTGTAGGCATGACGGAAGCAGATGCGCTGATCCATGTAATCGAAAACCAGCTGGAAGTGGGCGATGTAACGTATGAACGTTCTTCCAACCCTGCCGGGACCGTTATCAAGCAGTCTGCAGACGCATGGGTGGAAATTGCCAAGTATTCAAAAATCGATTTTGTCGTCAGCGGCGGTGCCAATTACTCCGGTGACGGTACGTCCATCCCCACCAAGGCAGATCTGTATGTACCGACACCCAAACCGGAGCCGGAAACCGAACCGGCTCCCACAGATCCTGATCCCGTTTTACCGGACACAGACGACGATGACGGGAATATCTATACAGAAGAAGATTTCTTCGGCTGATCTCCCGTCAGCTGAAAAAATGTATTGCATCAAGGAAGCAGACAGGTGAACAGCGTGACAAAAGGCATCATCACAAAAGGGGTAGGCGGACTTTACACCGTCATGCCTGTCAGGGCAGAAAGCGGAGCGGAACCCATGCTCTGCCGTGCCAGAGGGAAATTCCGTCTGGATGGGATCACACCGCTTCCCGGGGATGAAGTAATCGTGATCCCCACCGGGGAAGCGGACGATATACCGGATCTTATTGACACCCCGGAATCCTCTGACGGCAAATCTGCCTCTAAAAAGGATGAGGTGGATGTAAACTTTGTGATCCGGGAGATTGCAGAGCGGCAGAACACCCTGATCCGGCCGCCCATGGCCAATCTGACCCACCTGTTTGTGGTACTGCCCTGCGCCGAGCCTTACCCTGACCTTCTGATGGCGGACAAGCTGACGGCCATTGCGGTCAATGCGGGGATCCGGCCGGTGATGATCGTCAACAAAGCGGATGTGAACGCCGAAATGGGGGATGCCCTGACGGACATCTATACCAAAGCCGGCTTCCCGGTATTCCTGCTGAGTGCAGCGTCCGGTATGGGCGTGGACCGACTGGAAGGATATCTGACAGAAGAAGCAGCGGTTTGGGAACAGAACGGCAGACCGATGCGTGCGGCCTTTGCCGGGGTTTCCGGGGCGGGAAAATCCACCCTGATGACCCGGATGTATCCGGATCTGGCGCTGAAGACCAACACCGTCAGCCGGAAAATCGAACGGGGCCGCCACACCACCCGCCATGTGGAGCTGTATCCGGTGAAAGCCGGGGAGCACACCTATTATCTGGCAGACACGCCGGGGTTTTCCATGCTGGACTTTACCCGGTTCAATCTGCTGCCGCTGGAAGACCTGCCCGGTGCATTCCCGGAATTTGCAGAATGTCTGGGCGAATGCCGGTACACCAAATGCACCCACACCAAAGAGGAAGGCTGCGCCATTCTGACCAAGCTGGCAGAAGGAAAAATCGCCCCTGTCCGGCATGAGAGCTTCATCACCATCGGTGAGGAAATCCGCAAAAAGCCCCAGTGGAAGCGGGAAAAGGAAGAAGAAAATCCCGCACCTGCACGGACGGGACACAGACGGAAGCGGTAAATCATTTGATACACATGATAAAGGAGCTGTCATATGGAATCTTCCCGTATAATCCCCGATAAGCCCGGCTTCGGCGATGTATTGAATCGGGTCGTGCAGTTTATTGTGTGCGGCCTGATTGAAATGGGTGTATACATTGTGATCATGCTGCCCCTGTTCTCTTTGGCCCGCGGTATGTTTGAGAACGATGAAAGCGCCCTCAATGCTCTGCCGCCATTTTTCT
>SVSN01000114.1 GCA_015064285.1 Oscillospiraceae bacterium
GGTTGTTCTGGCATTCATGTGTAATTCCTCCTCCGGTTGTGTTTGTAAAAGGGAAAACGGTCGCATTCCGTCATTCTTAAGTCAATGATGATTAACTAATCTGTTCGCAAAAGGGAAACGCGGCTTTTTGAAATAAAGCCCCACCCACCCTTGGTGGGTGAGCAAAAACTTTAAAAAGGATTTTTGCAGAATGGAGCCCCTGCAATTCCATGTGCCATTGGATATTGTATATCCAAGACCCAAGGAATAGTGAAGCGAGCTCCTGGGGGCCGGCAACCCTCACTCAAGCTTCTTGAGTGGGTCGCCGCAGCCGGTTTCCAATTGCGAGATTTCGTTTGGTGCAGAATTGAAGTTTGCTTTGCAGAAACTATATACTTCTTAATTCTTATTTCTTAATTCTTAATTTTCCATCCTGCTTCCCTCATAGCGGATTCTGTCCACTTTTTCTCTGAGGGCGGGCCATCCGGCAAGTTCCGGATCTTCGCCGATCAGCTCCTTGGCCAGTTTGGCCGTGTGCTCCATGAAATCCGTATCTCTGCAGGATGCCGCCAGCCGGAACATACTCTGGCCGGACTGACGCACACCTGTACCGGTAATAAAGTCCCCTGCCCCCCGCATTTCCAGATCCGCCTGGGCGATTTCGTAGCCGCTCATGGTATCCTTCAGGGTTTTCAGCCGGGCCATGGCCCCCTCCTCATGACTGTCACTGACCAGTATGAAGAAGGATTTGGCGTCCCCTCTGCCCACCCGTCCTCTGAGCTGGTGCAGCTGGGACAGACCGAACCGCTCAGCGTTCTCTACAATCATCAGGGTAGCCGAGGGTACGTTGACGCCGACTTCGATCACAGTGGTCGCCACCAGCACATGGATCTCGCCCCGGCAGTAGGCGGCCATGACTGCGTCCTTTTCCGCCGGCTTCATCTTGCCGTGAACCAGTCCCACCTTCAGCTCCGGCAGCTCTTCCGCCAGGGTTTCGGCGTATGTGACGGCAGCTTTCAGAGGCGGTGCATCTGGGGTCAGGGCAAAGTCCATCCGGGTCTGAAGACCCGCAGACGGCATTCCGTCCGGTGTCAGGTCAAACAGGCTCAGGTTGGCCAGTTCCTCCGGATCGGTGCTTTCTTTTTCTTTTATTTTTTCCTCCACCGCCGGGCAGACAATATAGGTCTGGTGCCCTTCTTCCGCCTGCTTCTTTATAAAATTCAGCATCCGGGCATGGTAGGAGGAGTTGACAATAAAGGTATCAATGGGCTGACGGCCCTTCGGCAGGGCGTCAATGGAGGAAACCGCCAGCGACCCGTAGGCCACCAGGGACAGAGTCCGGGGGATGGGCGTAGCACTCATGAACAGGCAGTGGCAGTCTTCCCCTTTTTCCAGAATGGCGGAACGCTGCATAACGCCGAACCGGTGCTGCTCGTCAATGATCACCAGTCCCAGCCGGTCAATCTGTACATCCCCGGTCAGCAGAGCGTGGGTACCGATGATTAGAGATGCGGCGTTTTCGTCCATGGACAGGCTGTCGTCCCGGAGAGAAGCAAGAATGGCCTCTCTCTTTTTCTTCGGTGTGCTGCCGGTCAGCAGAACCGTGCCGATTCCCAGCTTTTCAAACAGTGCAGACAGTTCCCTGTAGTGCTGTGCCGCCAGAATTTCCGTAGGCACCATCAGGGCGGCTCTGTATCCGCTGCGGATGGCAAGGTAGGCGGAAATGGCGGCCACCACCGTTTTCCCGCTGCCCACATCTCCGATCAGGATCCGGTTCATGGCATAGTCACCGTCCATGTCCCCTGCAATCTGCCCGAGACACCGCTTCTGGGCATCGGTCAGGGTATAGGGCAGCAGGGATTCAAACCTGGAAATATCGTTCCATGTCAGGGGATACCGGTTGGCAATCTTGGCGCCGCCCCCGTTCTGGGCCATACAGACAAACTGCAGAAACAGTTCCTCAAACACCAGCCGCCGTCTTGCCGCCTCCAGCTGTTCGGTGCTCTGGGGCCGGTGCAGCACGTTCACCATCCACCCATGGGACGGCAGGGATGCTTCTCTCAGTACCCACGCAGGCAGGTATTCCGTCAGACTGCCGCCCAGCTTCATCATGGCTTCACCGGTGTACTGGTACAGCATTTTCTGACTCAGTCCGGCCACCAGCGGATACACCGGCACAAGCGAGGGCAGAACCTTGTTTTCCACAAAGGCTTCGTATATGGGATTGGTCACCTGCACCCGGCCGTAATCGTAGGTAAACCGGCCGAAAAACCGGAACACGGCCCCCACATGGAAGGTACGCTTCACGTATTCCATATGGAAATAGGTAATCTCGCAGGAACCGGTTTCGTCAAAGGCGGAAAACTTCACAAGGGTCATGTTGTTCCGGATCCGGCGCACCTGGGGTTCCGTGCCCACCGTCAGCACCGCACTGCAGGTGACAGGCTCACCGGTTTTCGTGATCTCCCGGATACACTCCAGCGGCCGTACATCTCCACGGTTCTGGTATGCTCTGGGGTAATAGTGCAGCAGATCGGACATGGTGAAAATGCCCGCTTTGGCAAAAGCCTCCGCGCGCTTCTCTCCCACACCCGTCAGAGCCGCCACCGGCACATCCCGGTTTCCCATGGTATTTTTTCCGTCTGTCATACCGCACCGTCCTCTTTTACTCTTTACCGCTATAGTACCATATCCGGCAGAGGTTTTCAAGTGTTTTCTGTCGTTTTTCCGGGAAAGAGATTTTCTGCCGGGGAGAAGATACCGATGAATATTTATCCATTCCGCCAACCGGATACTGCCTTTCCGGGATCCCGGAGCCCCCCTTTTTCGCACCAACTTCCGTATCTTTTTTGTATCCTGTGCACATAACCACACATTTTATCATTCACAATATAAACACTCTGAACAAAATTCACAAAACCCCATTGACAAACGCCTGTGAGCGGATTATAATACATACAACACCGAGATCAAAGGAGAAAATCGTATGCGTTCCACCGTATTCGCAGCTGAATACTATTACTTTTACTTTTATTTTACCAGATAAGAGTAAAAGTGCTTTTTGCTGCAGATACGGCGGGAATAAAAAACGATTGGAACCTGAACATATACGGTTCTCCCCACCAGTGGTTGAAGCACTTGAGAGGCTTCCGCTGTGTGGGATTTTTCATTTTCAGAGGGATACATCCCGCAGACATCCGAAATAATTATATGAAGATAGAACAAGGAGAAACATTATGATCGCAGTACTGAAACAGGGAACTTCCCAGGAACAAATCGAACATCTGACAAGTTGGCTGGAAACCCAGGGCATCGGCGTACACATCTGTGAAGGCCATTTCCAGACCATCGTAGGGCTGCTGGGCGACACAAGCCGGGTAGACGAAGAACTGCTGTCCGGCCTTGACATGGTGGAATCCGTCAAGCGGATCAGCGAACCCTTCAAGAGCGCCAACCGGAAATTCCATCCCGACGATTCCATCATCGAAATCCCCGCCCCCGATGGAACCTGTGTAAAGGTAGGCGGCGGCAATTTCGTAGCCATTGCGGGTCCCTGTTCCGTGGAAAGCGAAGCCCAGATTCTGGAAGTGGCAAGAGCCGTCAAGGCTTCCGGCGCCAATCTGCTCCGGGGCGGCGCTTTCAAGCCCAGAACCTCTCCCTACGATTTCCAGGGTCTGAAGGCCGACGGGATTGCGCTCCTGCTGGAAGCCAAGAAGGAAACCGGCCTGCCCATCGTTACCGAAATCATGAGCGCCGACCACCTGCCCCTGTTCGAGGAAGTGGACGTGATTCAGGTAGGTGCCAGAAATATGCAGAACTTTGAGCTGCTGAAGGAACTGGGCAAGACCAGAAAGCCCATCCTGCTCAAGAGAGGTCTGGCCAACACCATGAAGGAATTCCTCATGAGCGCAGAATACATCATGGCCGGCGGCAACGAAAACATCATCCTCTGCGAAAGAGGCGTGCGTACCTTTGAAACCTACACCAGAAACACCCTGGATCTGGCCGCCGTTCCCATGCTCCACGAGCTGACCCATCTGCCCATCATTGTTGACCCCAGCCACGCCACCGGGATCTCCCGTCTGGTAAGACCCATGGCCTGTGCCGCTGCTGCCTGCAACGCCGACGGGATCATGATCGAAGTACACAACGATCCCAAAAAGGCCCTGTGCGACGGTCCCCAGTCCCTGACCCCCGCCCAGTTCGACGACGTGATGAAAGCCGTCCTGCGGGTAAGAGAAGCGGTACTTTAATTCAAGTAAGATATCAGAAATAAGAGATAAGAAGTGTCCCCGTGTATTTCTTACTTCTTACCTCTTATTTCCTACCTGATACATGGAGGTTATCATGAAAGTCGGAATTGTTGGTCTGGGGCTCATCGGCGGCTCCATGGCGAAGGCATACAAGGAAGCCGGACACACTGTCCTTGGCTTTGACAGAAATCCCGTTCCCCAGGGGTATGCGGAAATGAACCGCATCGTTGACGGAAAGCTGACGGTGGAAAACGCCGGGGAATGCGAGCTGATTCTGGTGGCGCTGTATCCTCAGGCCGCTGTTGAATATATGAAGGAAATTTCCCCCCATCTGGGCCGGAACACCGTTCTGATGGATCTTTGCGGGATCAAGAAGGAAGTATGCGATGCCGGGTTTGCCCTGGCCGCACAATACGGCTTCGTTTACGCCGGCGGTCACCCCATGGCCGGGAACCGTTTCTCCGGGATCAAGTATGCAAGCGCAGATCTGTTTGAAGGTTCCCCCATGGTGCTGGTACCCGGCAAGACCGACGATATCGCCCTGCTGACAAAGCTGAAGGAGCTTCTGGCGCCGGCAAAGTTCAGCCACCTGTCCGTGACCACCGCCGAAGACCACGATGCACGGATCGCCTACACCTCCCAGCTGGCCCATGTGGTATCCAATGCCTACATCAAGAGCCCCACAGCCGAAAAGCACCACGGCTTCTCCGCCGGAAGCTACATGGACATGACCCGTGTGGCACCCCTGAACGAAATCATGTGGGCAGATCTGTTCCTGTGCAATAAGGAACCGCTGCTGTCCGAAATCGACTGTCTGATTGCCAATCTGCAGGCATACCGGGACATGATCGCCGCCGATGACCAGACAGGACTGACCGAGCTTCTGAAAGCCGGCAGAGAACGCTGGGAAGAAATCGACGGCCCCGGCGCAAATCAGAAATAAGAGGTAAGAAATCCGAAATGATTACCGTAAAAATAGAGGCGAGCCGGTGTTATGACATCCACATCGGCAGAGGACTGCTGGATGCCTGCGGCGGGTATGTGAAAGAAGCGCTGCCCAAAGTGCAGAAGATCATGCTGGTGGGAGACGACACCACCATGGGTCTGTACGGTGACCGGGCGGAAGCATCTCTTGCCGGTACCGGATATGCAGTGTCCCGGTTTGTCTTCCCCCACGGGGAGGAAAACAAGAACCTGACCACCTTTGCCGCTCTGCTGGAAGCCATGGCCGGTGCCGGACTGACCCGTACCGACTGTGCCGTTGCGCTGGGCGGCGGTGTGGTGGGCGATCTGACCGGTTTTGCCGCCGCCTGTTTCCTGCGGGGCATTGCGGTTGTCCAGATTCCCACAACGGTGCTGGCGGCTGTGGATTCCTCCGTGGGCGGAAAAACCGCTGTGGATCTGACGGCAGGCAAGAATCTGGCCGGTGCGTTCCATCAGCCCTCGCTTGTGCTGTGCGACCCGGACACCTTCGCCAC
>SVSN01000020.1 GCA_015064285.1 Oscillospiraceae bacterium
GAGGTGTCGCCGTGTACCAGAACCACATCGGGCTTTTCGCTCTCCAGAACCTCTTTGATCCGGTTCAGGATATTGGTAGTGATATCGAATAAGGTCTGCTTGTCCTTCATGATGGACAGGTCATAGTCGGGGGTGACGCCGAAGGCATCCAGCACCTGATCCAGCATCTGTCTGTGCTGTCCGGTAACACAGACAATGGTCTGCAGTCCCGGACGCTTTTTGCATTCGTTGACCAGCGGGCACATCTTAATGGCTTCCGGACGGGTACCGAAGACCAGCATGACTTTTTTCATATCTATAAACTCCTGTTAAAAATTCCTTCTGTATCCTTATGATACCATAGTATTCCCCTGCGGTCAACGGGTATTTGTGAATTTTCCGGTAACAGCGGTCATGGAGGGGCAATATATTTCTGCAGATCGTCTGTCGGTCAGGGACACACATACCCCATTTTCACGAAATAATCATGATACCGTTCTCTCTGGCTGTCAATCATATCGGAAGACCGGATAAAGGCAATGAAATCCTGTTCGCAGATCCACCTATACGCAGTGGTTTCTCCTTCTTGCAGGGTGACGGAAGACTGATCGCAGTCGGTGATGCACAGGAAATTGCAGTAAATTGTATCTTTGGAAGTAAACCGGCCTATTTCCGTAAATTGTCCGGCAGTGATGCCCGTTTCTTCCGTGAGCTCTCTGCGGGCGCATTGCAGCGGGTCTTCTCCTTTCAGCGCAGAACCGCCGGCTGTGGCTTCAAAGTATCCGCCGTAATTGGGCTTGCGGGAGTCTCTCTGCATCAGCAGATAGTCGCCGTCGGTATGTCTGACCAGAATTTCGCTGACCAGATGAAAAAGTCCTGCGGGAATCGGTTCTCCCCGGATCAGATCCCGATGGGCGGGCGTTCCGTCAGACAGGTATCCGTCCCAGATTTCCATGGTATGCACCTCTTTTCCCTTTATGGAATGGAAACGCCCAGAGGATATCTGTTGTTCTCCGGGCGTTGTGTATTTCTATTTCTTTCTGGCCGCTGAACCTCAGCCGGTGATTCCTTTGGCACAGGCGGCAAACAGCGCCTGATAATCTTCCGGACGCAGGTCACAGTGGCCTCTGTCCGGTATGATCCGGTAGTCTACGGGATGTCCCGCTTTTTCCATGGCGGCCACAAACCGGTCGGAATGGAGCTGTTTGTTTACGGATTTGTCCTCCGTACAGTGGAATACCGTATACGCCGCGTCCGGCATTTTGCCCGCTTCTGCCAGATGGAGAGGGGAAAACCGGGGCAGGATTTCTTCCATGGTGCCTTCTTCGTACAGATAGGCACTGTAGTAGCTGGAGGGCAGATCCGGCCGTTCCGTGTAATGGAAGGGCATATCGCAGACCGGGCAGTTGGCAACGCAGGCCACGGGAGTACGTTTGGCATACACCATGTAAACCAGCGCTCCCTGTCCGCCCATGGAAAGCCCGGTGGACACGATGGGCAGGTTTTCCGGCAGGCCGTATTTGGCAAGGATAATGTCAATGATCTGATCGGCAAGCGCCACTTGCTGACGGTTCATCCATGCCCAGGGGTTGCCGTAGGGGATCAGATAGACGATGTTTCTGGCGGTGTAATAGTCTGCTTCCGCGAGGTTACCGTCAAACCGGTCATCGCACCCCATGCCGGTGAAATGGATGACGATACCCCGGATGGGTCCTTCGATCTGCTTGTCGTTGGAGTAGGAAAACAGCCGCAGGTTTTCGTAGGTGATGGGAGAAATCATGGCTCAGCCTCTCTTTTTATCCCAGAAATCCATGTACTGTGTCCAGTCGTAGGGCAGAATGGCGTGTTCACCGGTCTTCATGTGATAACCGATGTTGCCTTCGTGGTAAGCCTTGTCCACTTCGATGTCTGTTTCTTCGGGCAGCACTGCGCCGGTCATGTCGTACAGAGCGTATGCATCTTTTGCCAGACGGCAGGATTCTCTTTCCGCAGCGGGGGAAGCCCAGGCGTCGCCGGAGCAGCTTGCCACATAGCACAGTCTGGGCGCAATGGCGCCAACCAGCATATGCTGGTCGCAGGGAAGCATTTCTTCTCTGTCGCCGTACTTGCTGTAATTTTTACAGAACCAGTCAAAGGCATTGGTGATGACCTTGACGGTTTCGCCGCCTTCGGTTCTGCCTCTGTGCAGCATGGCGCCGGAGCAGCCGGATGCGTTGGAGATGGACAGAGCAAAACGGGTGTCGGTTGCACCTGCCCACAGTGCGGTTTTGCCGCCTCTGGAGTGGCCGACAACGGCTGCGTTCTTTTCATCTGCATAGGGACAGCCGGTCAGGTAGTCCAGTACACGGGATGCACCCCATGCCCAGGCGGAGATGGTTGCCCAGTCGTTGTCCCGGCGGAGGGAACGGTCAGGCTGGAAGTGAGCAAACACACCGGCACGGTAGTCGGCTTTGTGATTGGCATCCGGATACAGACCGGAGGTGGGCATGATGGAAACACCGTAGCCTCGGGAGATGATGTCCAGAATCGGCACGTTCAGGCATTCGAGGGAGGTTTCAAAGTCATATTTGTTTTCCTGGAACTCGTGCATGACATAAACGAAGGTGGGCACGGGCTTATCGGTCATGGGGAAGAAGCTGCGGCACAGGAAGGTGTAGCCGCCGGCGGTGATCAGCACCTTTTCGTAGCGGACGGGGCTGCCCAGATAGTTTTCCTTGGCATCGGTGATCTTCCAGGTGGTATGCAGATTCTTTTCCGCTTCGGCAGGACGTTTGCCGTAGATGTACTCGGACAGCAGATCCATGATTTCGGGACGGCGGAAGGTTTCCCAGTCGCTGACAGTGGTGACAGGTGCGCCGCCGATGGTGGTAAGCAGTTCGGGAATGGACATAATATACCTCCGGTTTTAGTATTAGAGTTATTTTTATTATACCGTTTTCCACTGGATTCGTCAACGGTTCTGCAGGAAAAAACTGTCTGAAAAAAAAAAACAGATCCAACGGATCCGGTCGTTTGTTTAGAATGGGGGAAGGTGGATTCGAACCATGCACATGATTCGCTTCGCTCCCTATGTGGGCAAGAACGGCTGCATCAGACGAAAACTTTTGATTCACTACCCGTTCTTGCACGGTTTTCTCATACATCATTCCCGCAAAACAAAAAATCAGACCCGATGGATCTGACTTTCTGTTTTGAATGGGGGAAGGTGGATTCGAACCACCGAAGGCGGTGCCAGCAGATTTACAGTCTGTCCCCTTTGGCCACTCGGGAATTCCCCCAAATATTGTCGTTCCTTGCGAACAGGTATATTATATCATAACAGGGTATGTTTGTCAATAGGTTTTTGAAAAATCTTTTCAAGAAAATTTGCCGTTCTTGCACGGTTTTCTCATACATCATTCCCGCAAAACAAAAAATCAGACCCGATGGATCTGACTTTCTGTTTTGAATGGGGGAAGGTGGATTCGAACCACCGAAGGCGGTGCCAGCAGATTTACAGTCTGTCCCCTTTGGCCACTCGGGAATTCCCCCAAATAATACAGTACGCACCCGGCATACTGTATGGAGCTGGTGATCGGAGTCGAACCAACAACCTGCTGATTACAAATCAGCTGCTCTGCCATTGAGCCACACCAGCATAATATACAATTTCCAAGGGTATTTTGTGTACTTGTTTTGTGTATATTGGCATTCCTGTTCGGAACGATATGATTATACCACACCGGCGCTTATTTGTCAATAGGTTTGAGAAAAGATTTATGACAAATTTCTGCCGGTAAAGGAAAAACCGGAGTATTTCCCCCGGTCATTCCTTTTTGTTTCGGATTATTCATCAGAACAGGCGCAGCTTTGGCAGACCGTCATCACCCATTCGCCAGATATAGTTGAAATCGAAGCCGTCAAAGCTGCAGTCTGCTTCATAGCGCAGGTCATAGTTGTCATATGCGCCGTACTTTACATTGTTCTCCTGACAGAACTCGATAAATTCATCTCCTTCAAACACAGTTGCAATGACTCTGGAAAGTTCCTGCCGCTCTCTTTCTTTCGTGTATGGGTCAACCAGATAGAAGTACCCACTGGTTTCGGAGATGTCCTTTGTAATATACATCTGCATTTCGTCGGCTTTGCAGTATACATAGAAGGAAGACAGTTTGACCAGGTTCCATTCGTCGTCAACGGCAAGGAATCGTTCTTTGATTTCTGCCATGATCTCATCGCTGAGCAGGGTGGGCGGTGTGGTATCGTCAAAGCCTGCCACACCGTAATCTGCTTCGGGGGACTGGATGCTGCCGCTGAAATAGGAAGTCACACAGGAATTGGCAAAGCCGACAACACCTGCCACATAAGGAGTTTTGAGTTCTGCCGCGCTGTCATTTGCCAGTGTGATTTCCGCATCCGACCAGCAGCTGTCCGTGATAATGGTCTTGCCAACCACACCGCCGATCTTTACGCTGCTGAATACCAGAGCCGGATCGATAGAGTCTGCGAAGGTGACGGATACCGAAACATTTTCCGTATAGCAGCCGGCCACAACATCACATTCCCCGGCAATCATGCCCACAATCACATTGGTAGTTCCGTACATCTTGGGATTATCAACGGTGATTTCCACGGAGCTGTCTGTGATGCCAAGATTCTTGATGATGCCGCCGCCGTAATCCCGGTAGTATTCTCCGGTTTCGGGATCCTGCAGGGGGTCAAAGGCGATCATGCCGCATCTGCCGAACAGACCGGCATATACATTGTGGTCATCGGCTGCTTTACGGATGTGCAGATTGGAAATCACATATCCGTTGCCGTTGAAGGTACCCATGAAAGCTGTATCCTCCCAGAACTGCCGTTCTTCACCGTCTTCAGCGATTACAGTAAAGGGAACATACCCGCCGCCGATGGGGGTAAAGCCGTCCTCATAGATTCCGCCGGGTTCATAGTATTCATCGGGAATTGCAATATCGTTCATCAGGATATAATTTGCATCCAGATCCTCTCTGACCGCATCCAGATCCTCTGCTGTGAACACGCCGATCCAGCCTTCGGGGACTTCTGTGAGCTGTCCGCCGCTGTCCTTCTGCAAAAACAGCATATTGATGTATTCTCTGACTGCCGGTACCGCCGCGTAAACGCATCCGGTTCCTGCCAGTACCACGGCGGCGCAGATGGCTGCCGTCCATGCTTTCTTCCATTTTTTCATCGTTTTCTGTTTCATCACAAAAACCTCCCGTTTCGTATTCTGATTCTGCCGCACCCTGTCCTGCATCCGGTCAAGGAATGCATCGGACATGGCCGGGATTTCTTCTTTTTCTGCCGGAGCCTGTCGTTCCATTTCATTCCACAAAGCCAGCGCGTGTTTCAGCGCCGTGTCAAACTGCTTTTCAGCCATACACATCCACTCCTCTCTCGGCCAGTTTTTCTTTCAGCCATTTTCGGCCTCGGGATAGCCGGGTACGCACCGTGCCGCCGGAAACTCCCAGAGATTCCGCAATTTCTCCGATGGAAAAGCCGAAATGCAGGTGCAGGTTCAGTACATCCCGCATGGCGGCTGGCATTTCCGACAGCAGCCGGCAGATCATATTTTCCAGATCTCCCGTAATGGCTTCTTCCGCCGGATCCGGTACAAAGGCTTCTTCCATGGTTACATCCTCCACCGGGACAGGGCCGGTTTTCTTTCGGTTATAGATATCGATGGCGGTATGCCGGGTGTAGATTACAGACAGGGCGATGATTTCCCCGTCTTCCAGATGTCGGAATTTGTGGATGTTCCGGGCAATCCGTTCCACTGCGTCCATGACGGCATCTTCGCTGTCTGTCCGGCTGCCCAGGATTTTTCAGGCTTCCCGCCACATCCGATCCCGGCACAGATTCCAGACCGTTTCCAGTGTCATTTCCGTCATGTGTTCTGTGTCCATTCCATGCTGTCCTCCTTTCTGTGCTCTCTGTCCTGTATAACCGTCGGGAGGGGAAAATGTTACACCGGAACAGTAAGAAATTTTACAGAAGTACCATTTTTATTATACCACAAGAATTGACAGAGAACGGAAAATATGCTATCATAAAATAAAATGAACGGAACGGTTCCGAGACGTTTGCGGATGATTTTGCGAATTCAATACAACGGAGGATATAACCATGTACGAAATCAGAAATTTTACAGACAATGACGATATCCGGATTCTGGAGAAGCTGGGTGCTTATACGGTGATTGAATACTGCAGAGATCTGAGTGTACTGCCGTCAGAAGCACAGACCGCCTATTTCTGCAATGCCATGAATGTGCGGAAACGGCAGGTGATCTGTGATCTTAGTGTATCCGATGTGATCGTGCAGGCCGGAGCCATGCAGTGGTCTGTTGGCAATGTGAACGCTACCACCGGCGTCAAGGGTGTGGGGGATCTGTTGGGAAAGGCGCTGCGCGGCAGCGTGACCGGGGAATCCGCCATCAAACCGGAATACACCGGTGACGGGACGCTGGTACTGGAACCCACCTACAAGCACATTCTGCTGCTGGATCTGGAACAGTGGAACGGTTCAGTGGTACTGGATGACGGTCTGTTTTTGTCCTGCGAAGCATCTCTGAAGCAGAAAGCGGTTGCCCGTTCCAATATTTCCTCAGCGGTTGCCGGCGGAGAAGGGCTTTTCAACCTGGGTGTGACCGGGAAGGGAATCCTCTGTCTGGAATCCGCCTGTCCGAAGGAAGAACTGGTGGAAGTGAATCTGGTGAACGATGTGCTGAAGGTGGACGGTAATATGGCCATTGCCTGGAGCGGCAGTCTGGAATTCACTGTGGAACGTTCCGGTAAATCCCTGATCGGTTCGGCGGCATCCGGGGAAGGTCTGGTGAATGTATACAGAGGCACCGGCAAGGTACTGCTGGCGCCGGTTGGCAAAATGCCGGGTTAAAGCGGAGCGGAAAATATGCGGTTTCTGGAATTCGGAAAGGAACATAAGCGGATTCTGGTGCTGTTTCATGCTTCCTGCATGACCTGGGATTTTCTGCGGGAAAGCATTGATCTGCTGGCAGAAAGGTTTCATGTGGTGGTGCCGGTGCTGCCCGGATATGACATGGAAGATGACAGTGATTACACCGGAGTGGAAGCCATAGCGGCGGAAACGGAGGACTGGCTGCTGGCAGAGGGATATAGTGATATTGCCGGTCTGTACGGGATTTCCATGGGCGGCAGCATCTGTGTCCGGCTGCTGGCAAACGGGCGGATCCGGGTGAAGAAAGCGGTGATTGATGCGGGAATCACCCCCTGTCAGCTGCCAAAGTGGCTGTCGGAACTGCTTGTGATGCGGGATACATCCTTTATGCTGATGCTGAAAAACAGTCTCGGTTTCTTCTCCCGTCTTGTACCGGAGAAAAAATACGGAACAGACACCTTCACCAAACTCCGGCAGGTGATGGAACATGCCAGCCGCACCACCATCCGGAACAACTTCCGTTCCTGCAACACCTATACTATGCCGGAAACGGCAGCCGGACAGGAAACGGTGATCCGGTACTGGTACGGTACTTTCGAAAAATGGCAGCGAAGGAAGGATATACAGTTTGTTATGCGCACGTTCCCCCAGACACAGACTGAGGAAATCAAAGGCTGCAGCCATGCGGAATTTGTGATGCTGCATCCTGTGGAATTTGCGGAGAAGCTGACAGCATTTATAGAAGCTTAAAACGAGAAAACACCCGAACCGGGTCTGGAAAATGCAGAACGGAACGGGTGTTATTTGTTTTGCCTATTTCAGGGATATTCAGGAAACACTTACAGATTCTCCTGCTTCCAGGGCAAATTCTCTGCCGTCGGAGAGTCTGAGTGTACCGTCAGCGGAGGCCGTGATAACCGCTTCGGTCAGTTTGCCGCCATCCCATGCCAGATCCACTGTGTAGCCGCCTCTGGCACGGAGTCCTTTTATGGAACCGGTTGTCCAGTTCTCAGGCAGGGCGGGCAGCAGACGCAGGAAACCTTCGTGGCTCTGCAGCAGCATTTCCGCAATTCCGGAAGTGAAACCGAAGTTACCGTCGATCTGGAAGGGCGGGTGGTTGTCGAACAGGTTGGGCAGGGTACACTGGGACAGGAGCAGGCCTACATTCTCTCCGGCTTTGCTGCCGTCCAGCAGTCTTGCCCAGAAGGAGATGATCCATGCCCGGCTCCAGCCTGTACCGCCGCCGCCGTGAGCCAGACGGGTTTCCAGGGTTTTTCTGGCAGCGGCCATGTTGGCCGGGTTTTCCGCTGTGATCTGCTGACCCGGGAACAGGGCGAACAGGTGAGAGATATGCCGGTGGCCGATTTCGATTTCTTTTTTACTTTCGTCCATCCATTCCATAATCCGGCCGTCTTCCGCAATGACAACCGGGCGGAGTCTGCCGATCAGGGACTGGTATACGGAGGTGTCTTTTCCGAGAATCTTCCCGGCTTCAATCACGGAATGGAACAGTTCATACACGATCTGCTGGTCCATGGCTGCATCATCACACATACAGGCGATCTGACCGGTGGGAAGCATGTATTCGTTTTCCGGGGAGAGGGAAGGGCTGATGCACAGTTTACCGTCAGCCTCGGGAATCATGGTATCCACAAAGAACAGGGCGGCTTCTTCCAGGATGGGATAATATTCCGCCAGAAATGCCTTGTCCAGAGTGAAACGGTAGTGTTCCCAGATGTGGAGAGAAAGCCATGCGGCACCCATCTGCCACATGGAGGAGGCGAGATAGTTGTCCTGGGGAGCGCAGTCACCCCACACATCGGTGTTGTGGTGGGCAACCCAGCCTCTGGCGCCGTACATTTCTCTGGCAACCTTCCGACCGTTTGGCAGCATCCGTTTCAGATGCTGCAGCAGGGGCTTGTGCATATCGGAAAGTGCGCAGACCTCTGCCGGCCAGTAGTTCATTTCCGTATTGATGTTGATGGTGTACTTGCAGTCCCACGGGGGATTGTACAGTTCGTTCCAGATGCCCTGCAGGGTGGCGGGCAGACTGCCGGGACGGCTGCAGGAAACCAGCATATACCGACCCATGGCAAACATATCGCAGGTCAGACCCATGTCGCATCCGCCGGCTTTCACCAATTCCAGCCGCTTGTCGTGAGGCAGCTTTGTCAGTTCCGGAGCGGCGGGCATATCCAGTATACAGGATTCCATATGGGGGGTGAAATCCGCCAGATGTTCGGCAAGCAGGGCAGCGTATCCTTTTTCTTCCGCACGATCCAGCCGTTCCAGTGCAGCTCCCAGATAGTTGTCGCCTTCCCGGATGGTGGTTGCGGAGGTAACCAGCAGAACCACGGATCCTTCGCCCTTGAGCATATCGCCGGTGATGGAAACTTCTCCTTCAATGGCACGCATAACACAGCAGTACCGGGGACCATCGTTGGCAAGTCTGCCTTCCAGAGAAACGGTACGGTCATCCTGCCTCAGCTGCGCGGAGTTCCGGCCTGCCCGGCGAAGGAAAGCACGCCACTGGCCGCCTTCCATCCGGATGACCATGACCCGGGCGGGATAGGAGATGAAGGATTCTCTTTTGTGAAAAATTCCGTCCAGTGTGTAGGAAACGTGGTGGATTCCGGTATTCAGATCCAGAGAACGATAGTAGTTTTCCACCCCTTCTTTCGGTTCGTAGCAGTTCATGTTCCGACCAAGGAACCACAGCGCCTGATGGGGTGTGATGTATCTGGGGTGGGCCTCCGTTTTGAACTGTACAGTCAGTTCGCACAGCAGTTCATAAGGCCGCTCCCCTTCGGGCAGGGAGAGAACGGCTTCTTCCGTCAGTTCTTCAGCTTCCATAAAACGGCGTTCTTTCAGAAGGGTGCGGACTTTGTCCAGATTGGCGGCGGCATCAGGATTGATCCGGTCAATAAAGTTGCCGGCCCACATGGTGTCATCGTTCAGAGAAAAACGATCCTGAACCGTGCCGCCGTAGCACATGGCACCCATAAACCCATTACCCAGCGGCAGGGCATGGTCCCACGTGGCGGCAGGGGTGTTATACCAGAGCTTTGACATGGTATGCTCCTTTCTTTGCTGCAGCATGAAAACCGTATTGCCGCAGCGGTATTGCGAATCAACAGCTGTTCCGGTGTACTGAAAAATCATCCGATGGCAGGCTGTCATTTCCCAGATTATAGCACAATTCTGCAGCCAATGCAAGATGCAGAAAGAAAATGGTTTCATCTGTCGTGGAGAGGAAAATGTTGCCCCGGATTTTGAAAAAACACTTGACAAACAAAAGCTGTTATGATATACTATATTGGCACGTCGGGGTGTGGCTCAGTTTGGTAGAGTGCTTGGTTCGGGACCAAGAGGCCGCTGGTTCAAATCCAGTCACTCCGATGCATAAAGACCCTGTTTTAGTACCAAAAAACGTACAAAACAGGGTCTTTTTTTGTATTTTTATGCACCAGAAAAAACAGGCGCTTTTCCAAAGTTCAACAAAAATTCAACTCGCCTGTGAAATTCATCCATGAAGTCACGGAACAGGGGTGCAGCGGGGATCCGTTTTCCTGCGTGAACACGTAGCCCTCGTTTTCGTAGTATGTCCCCAGCCGCATCCGTTCTGCAGACTGCCATGCTTTGTGTTTCCGCAGCTCTGCCATGATGTCCGCCGGAATGGTGACGTACCGGGTGGAATTTTCCGTTTTGGGTGTGTCCACGTACACGCCTTTTTCTTTTGTGTACAGCACATTCCGGCAGATGTGGATACGGTTGTACTCGAAGCTCACATCCTCCCATTTCAGCCCCAGCGCTTCCCCTCTCCGGCAGCCGGACACCAGAAGCAGCAGCACCAGCATCCGCCACTGCTCCCCTTCCTCCTCCAGAGCGGACAGGATTGCGGAAACTTCCTCCGGCTGGTAGTACACGGGATCGCTTTTTTCTCTCTTGGGCGGTTCCACACGGGCGGCGGGGTTATAGGGAATCAGTCCCTCCATCATGGCCTGTTCCAGAACGGTATGCAGGAGCCGGTGCACCTCCAGTATGGTTTTGCCGGACAGCCTGCCGCCGTTTTTGTGTTTCCCCTCCTTGGACAGTTCGGTATACAGGTCGTTGAGATGCTGTGGTTTCAGATCCTTCAGCCTGATGTGACCGATGAAGGGGAAAATCAAGCGGGAGGAGAGGGAGCGGTACAGGGTGACGGTGGAGACTTTTGCCCCGCGCTGTTCCTTCAGGTCGATGCAGTAGGTGGTGTACTGTTCGATGGTCTGTCTTGTATCGGATCGGGTGCCCTCTCTGCATTCCTTCTCAAAGGTAGCGGCGAAAGCTTCTGCCTTTTTTCTTGCGCTTTTTTCCGTCCATGTGGGTTCCACCGGGAAGGTGGCAGTCCAGGGCTTGAGCTGGTGTCCGTCTGCCCCCCGGCCTCTGTGGACACGGATGCTGTAGGAGATCAGTTTCCCGGATTTGTCCCGGCGGGGTTGGATGTTGGCCATTATGGTTGTCCTTTCTTTTTGGTGATATGGTACTGGATTAAGGCGGTGACTACGTCGTAGAGCTGGTTTACAAAAGCTATGTATTCATTCGGAGAAAAAACAGTAATCATGTTCATGTCATTGTCATACAGTCCCCAACTGGTAATTTCCCGTTCTTCCTGTTCCTGCCGTGCCCATTTTTTTATGCTTTCCAAAAATTCTTCCGGATGTGCTGCTACCCAGTGGTTGGGAGCTTCATCATCATCATCATCATCGCAGTCATCTCCGAATATATCCATAAACGCAGGATCATTCTCCCGGATCAGCCGGTCACACAGACTGCGCATTTCCTGTAAGCCTTTCTCAGAAAAACTTTTTTTCATCGTCTGGCTGGGTTCAGGGTCGTGGAGTGTCCAGAAAAATTCCATAAATGCATCTGTTTCCTCTTCCAAACGTAACGCTTCCCGGGAAGTATTGGGCTTAAACCAACGGTACTGCTGTGCACGCAGTATTTTTGACACCACTTCATCCCGCCATCGCCATTCGTTGTTTTCTTTTTGGAGTATATCTCCCTGTCTGTAAATTTCGTCTTCAATTTGTTCTGTTTCTGTTTTAAAATCATCCCATCCCATGAGCCATTCCATCCGTACAGGTGGGAATAATTCTGCAATTCTTCTTGCGTTATCTTCCGTAAGTCTCCGTTCCCCTCTCACAATACAGGAAATCTGCCGGGAACCCAAACCGATTCTTTCTCCGAAATCCCCTTGTGTCATTTTCAGACCTTTTATCAGTTCCTGCAGCCGTTTCCCGGTTTTTGGGTTGATTTCCTTCTTATTTGCCATGGTTTTCTCCCCTCTTTCAAACAACATCTTGATTGATTTTGGATGTTGTTATTTCAATCATCTTGTGTTACAATGATACCACAAGACACCCCCATTTGTCAATACCCCCATCCATAAAAAACATAAAACAGGAGGATAACACATGAACAACACAACCACCACCAAGCCGAAAATGCTCACCATCAAGGAAACCGCAAAGACCGGGATTCTCTCAGAATGGGCTCTGCGAGGTCTGGTCAAGCAGGGAAAGATTCCGGGGATCTATGTCGGGAACCGGTTCCTTATCAATTATGACCGGCTCTGTGATTGGCTGAACAACAGCGGCGGGGAGAAAGCATGACCACGGCACACAAAACCATCCCCACAGCCAATATGCCCCGTTCAGACTGGCTTGTGCTCCGGCGTGGATCCATCGGCGGCAGTGACGCTGCGGCTGTGCTGGGACTGAACAAATACGCTTCCCCCATGACCATCTGGGGAGAGAAAACAGGCCGGATCCCCCCGCAGCCGGACAACGAAGCCATGCGGCAGGGACGGGAGTTTGAACCCATCGTGGCAAAGCGGTTCTGTGAGGAAACCGGGAAGAAGGTACAGCGGAAACAGCAGATGATTTATACCCCGCTCTATCCCTATTCCCACGCAGACATTGACCGGAAAGTGGTAGGCGAATCTGCCGGGCTGGAATGCAAAACCATGTCGGATCCCTACGCTGCCGCCGATCTGGAAAACGGGAAGTATCCCCCGGCCTACTATGTCCAGTGTGTGCATTATCTGGCTGTCACCGGGTACGACCGCTGGTACCTGGCCATTATGGTTCTGGGGAGAGGGTTCTATATTTTCACCATCGAGAGGGACCAGGCAGAGATTGACGCCCTGATGGAGCAGGAAAAAGCGTTCTGGGAGAATCACGTTCTGACGAACATCCCGCCCTCTCCGGACGGAATGGAAGCCACCACGGACGCTCTGGGGCAGATCTACCGGGACGACAGTGCACCGGATACCCGGATTGACGAAGAAACCCTGTTCCGCTATGAGGAAATCCGGCAGGAAATGGAGGAACTGGGAAAACAGCTTGAGGAAAACAAACAGCGGATTATGCTGCAGATGGCGGAAAGCGAACGGGGGTACAGCGATTCCTACACGGTTCACTGGAAAAAACGGCAGCGCACCACCTACGACATGAAGAAATTCATCCGGGAGCATCCGGAAATTGACATGAAACCGTATCAGAAAATCACCGAATACCGACAATTCAACGTGAAAGAATGACAAAAACAGGGGAAAAAGGAGGAAAAGAGAAATGACAGGAATTATCCAAAGCACTATTGAAAACCGGAAACTGTCTCTGATCGAACCGGCGGATGTGCCTGTACTGCCCTTTGATGTATATGCAGCGGGCGGGGAGAAGCTGGCGAAATACTACACCGATCTGGGAGCGGAAGAAGAAAACGTCCCTCTCTACCGGGCAACTGTGGGCAGCGGCGGGGCAACCGTGTTCGACATTGCCACCGGTATTGACGCACTGGACACCACAACTGAAAGTATCTGCGGGGTTATCATCTATGCTCACGAAATGAACGTGTATTTCGATGAAGCTCTGACGGGAGAACCACCGGTGTGCACTTCTTCGGACGGGACCACAGGCAGGGACAGGCTTACAGGGGAGGAATGCAGCTGTGAAAACTGTCTCCGGAACCAGATGAAAGAGGGGCGGAAGGAATGCCGGAACAAGGTGCGGCTTTATATGCTGACCGCCGGGACACCTGTGCCGCTGTGTCTGGATGTGCCGCCGGCATCTCTCCGGGCATGGAACCGGTACCGCCGATCCCTGCGGCATTTCGGTTTTCTGGAACCGCATGAAGTGCTGACGGAATGTACTCTGGAATCCCTGATGAATCCCCAGAAGAAGAAGTATTGCAGACTGAAATTCCGGACGCTTGGGAAACTGGAACCGGAAGCCGTGGAGAAAATCAACCTGATACGGCACTGTTTCAAGCCGGATGTGATAGAGCTGCCGGAAGAAGCCTATACCGCTGCAGAACCGGAAGGAGGGTATGCCCATGCGTGAAAGTCAGCTTGTGAATGACATCATCCGGGCACTGTGGCCGTGGATCCATTTGCACCGGGTAAATGTGGGCACGGTGAAAACAGAAGACGGACGGAAATTCTCCACAGGTCTGCCCAAGGGGTTCCCGGATCTGTTCGGTACCCTTCCGGCGTCCGTGAGCAGAACAGGCCGGGCGGTACCGGTATTTATCGAGTGCAAGGTGGGGGACAACACCCTCTCGGAAGAACAGCGGAAATTCCTCACAGAGGAGAGGGCGAAAGGCTCTGCTGTAGCGGTATGCCGGTCTGTGGAGGATGCACGGCGGTTTGTGTTCCGGTATCTGAAAGGGGAGTGATTAGGGAGGTGGCAGAAAGAAGAATGTTTGCAAAATCCGTTACCAACTCCGCAAAGTTCCTGATGATGCCGGTATCGTCCAGGCTGCTGTATTATGACTTGGGCATGGCTGCAGATGATGATGGTATTGTGGAAGCGTTCACAGTATTGCGAATGACAGGAGCAGCCGAAGATGATTTGCGGGTACTCAGTACAAAAGGATTTATAAGGGTACTTACAGAAGATCTTGTATCTTACATAACCGACTGGAATCGTAATAATTATATCCAATCGGACAGGTACCATGAGAGCCGATATAAGGATTTATTGGTACAGGTACAGACCGAAACCACACCGGATACAGATTGTATACATGATGGATACAACATGGATACCGAGGTTAGGTTAGGTAAGGGGAGGATAGGTAAGGATAGGTCAGGGGAGGGGAGGATAGGTGAAGCGGATACCGCTGCCGGAACCATTTCCCCCACACAGAAAAACGGAGATATTCCTCCCTCTCTGGAAGAAGTACAGGAATACTGCCGGGAGATACGGTCAACAGTAGACGCACGAAAGTTTTATGACCACTACAGCGGGACGAGCTGGAAGGTAGGCGCCAAAAACATGACAGACTGGAAAGCTACTCTCAGAAACTGGGATAGAGAAGATAGGGAAAAAGGCAAACACACCCGTCCGGAGAATATGCCCGGTTATACCGATGAACCGGATCCGTTGGATGGTGTGTTTTGATAGGAGGTCAATATGAATCTGATACGAACACTGGAAGAAGCCGGGAACGCTGCTGCACATGCCAATCCTGCGGCAGAGGGGGATTATATCGGGGAAAACGGTCTGCTGTACTGCGGCCTTTGCCATACACCCAAACAGTGGCGGGGGGAGCTGCCGGTGCTGGGAGAAGTTATACAGGCGGCGTCCTGCAAGTGCCAGTCAGAAAAACTGCGGCGGGAACAGGAACAGCGCACCCGCCAGAAGCTGCGGGATATGGCTTTTGATACCCCTGCCATGCAGAAATGGGACTTTGCCCACGATGACGGGAACCATCCTGCCCTGAGTGCTGCCATGCGGAAATACGCCGCTCTGTTCGCTTCCAAGCCCACCGAGGAAGTGCCGGGACTGCTTCTGTATGGCGGTGTAGGCGGCGGAAAAACCTATGCAGCGGCGGAGGTGGTCAATGCACTGGTGGATATGGGCTTCTCCTGCCGCATGACCAGCTTTGCCCGGATCGCCGGAGACCTGCAGAATACCCGGGAAAGAAACACATACATACAGGATATGAATCGGTGCCGTCTTCTGGTACTGGACGATCTGGGGGCGGAGAGGGACACCGCTTATATGGGGGAAATCGTGTTTCAGGTAATCGATACCCGGATCCGTACAGGACTGCCGCTGATCGTTACAACGAACCTGACCATTGAGGATATCAAGAATCCTGCCACACCGGGGAACAGCCGGATTTATGACAGACTGATTGAAAAGTGCCATCCTATTGAGGTGAGCGGGGTCAGCAGACGGAGGAAAGAAGCCGCCGCACGGTATCCGGAAATGCGGGAGGTTCTGGGGATGTGAGAGGGACAGAAAAAGAGGGTCATTCGCCCTCTTTCCGGATACATTATTTTATTTCAAGACCATTGAACTGTTTCAGACTCCGCAGGATGTTGTATGCACGTCTGAGGTTTGTAATATCTAAATCTTCGGCTGCCCAAAACAGGTACCGATACCACCTTTCTCGGGCAGGATCATTGGGTTTATAAAATGCGGGCATTTTACGGGTTACTTTGTACTTCATAGTGGTATACTCCTTTTTCTGATTCAATACTTGACATCCGCTACCGGATCGGGTATACTGTACCTGTCCGGTAACGGGTGTAGGCTCCGTGCAGCTCCTTGGGGAAGGTTCAGCTGTATGGGGCTTTTCTCATGCTTCGGCGGGGATTGGCTGTACCTGTGATGCACCGAAATAGCAGGCTGTCCGGGAACCTTTCTTTGTGGCGGGGTCGGCCAGGATTGCCCGGTACAGGGCCTTGCTTTCGTGGATGACTTCATAGCCCAGTTCCTTCCACCCTGCCCATGTGTGGGTTTCTTCGGTGATCCCGGCAGCGGCCTTGGCTTCCATGTGCGCTTTTGCGTTTGCCCATGCCATGCGGAGGGCGGCGGCGAAGGATTCTGCACCCTTCCGGAACAGGTTCCATGCGGTGTGCATGATGCTTTTTAGGTTGTACTTCATGGTGTTCCTCTCATTTCTCCAGACATCTGGAAATATTACAGGTTCAGAAATCCCCGGCGGCGGGTGGCGTTAAGGCATCGTAGCCGCTCAGGCGTTCCTTTCAACCCTTATCCGTTCCCACTCTTGCGTTGCCTTCTTGTTCAGCCGTTCGGCCTTCGTCTGCATTCGCCGGGGTTCTTTCCGTTCCCTGTGAGTATATTATAACATATACACGGCTATATATCAATATGGCAATCACCACAAACATATAGCCGTGTATTTGTACATTGTTCATATAGACGGCTATAGGATTTTGTGGTATAATAAAGGTGCAAAAAGGAGGTGCGGATGTGCCGAAATACTACGATGATAAATCCAAAGAACGTACCATGCGATACATGAAAGAAAAACGGGACAAATTGACACTGAATCTTCCTGCTGGAGATAAGGAGCGATATAAAACCCACGCAGAAAATAAGGGAATGAGCCTGACAGCTCTGATTGTGGAGCTTCTGGAAACCGATATGACCACTACAAGAGAGGGATGAAATGAGAAAGCCGAAACTGTATCTTGATACCTCTGTCATCAGTCACCTTTCCCAGCCGGATGCACCGGAGAAGATGGCGGACACGCTGCAGCTCTGGGAGGACATCAAGGCGGGGATGTATGAGGTGTATGTATCTTCCACCACCCTTGATGAAATCGACCAGTGCAAGCCGGAGAAGCTGCAGATTCTGTATGAATACCTGTCCCAGATCGAGTATAAAATGATTACCGGGACGGAAGAAATAAGTACCATAGCGCATAAAATCATAGAGCTGGGCATTCTGCGTCCCAAGAGCATTGACGACTGTATGCACATTGCATCCGCTGTGGTGGCATCCTGTGATTATATCGCATCATGGAATTTCAAACATCTGGTCAATGTGAAGACTGTGAACGGTGTACGGGCAATCACCAATCTGCACGGGTACAGGTCCATTGACATTGTACCGCCGAATATGCTGCTGCACACAGACGATGAAGAAAGTGAGGATTGACATGAACAAGCCGGAAATCTCCCCGAACTTCACCATTGAGGACATCCACAGAATACGGGAATATCACTATGAACAGACCAAACACATGACCGCAGCGGAACGGATGGAACAGACCAACCGCCGGGCAATGGAGGTACAGAAGCGTATAGACGAGATCCGCCGGGCAAAGGGGATCAATATTACTACGGAGTATATCTGAACAACACAATGGCCGGAGAGGGACGCTATTCCCGCTTCGGCCTTGTCTTGTCCGCAAAGAGAGGGAATGTCCGTACAGGCTCCAGAATCGGTTGTAAGCGATTTAGACCACACAACCATTAAGAGTATTGACAAGCACAAAAGAACCGCACACAGCCCGGTTTCCTGCGGCGTGCGTGTGGTTCTGATCGTTTGTTCTGCACGATGTGCTATCCATTGGGAGTGTATCCCCCCTCTCGGTTACGTAAACGGTACCTTGTCCCGTAATGGCATGGGTCGGCCTTTCCCTCCCCGGGGTCGCGCGCGTGAGAAAAAACCAGACGTCTGGGGAGATTGGGATGTGTCGTCACACCGGATCCGGGAGAATCGCAAGGAAATACAAGGAGATTCCGGAGTTATTCTGCTACGCAGGAGAGTTCAACAAAAGTTCAACTCCGATACAAAAAGATGCTGAAAAAGGCCAGAAAATACAGTACGGTGTCCCTCTCCGATACACACAAAACTACAATATATTTTAAATTACCCAACTTTACAAAATGCCCTGTCCTTAATTCGGGACCAAGAGGCCGCTGGTTCAAATCCAGTCACTCCGATGAGATTTAAGTCGAAATGCTCAAAAAACTTGAGTGTTTCGGCTTTTTTTGTGCCTTTTTTGGGGGTGTTTTTCGGCATTTTGACCACTTTTCCGTAAGGAAACAGTGAGTGGCCTCTAGTCCCGGTTAGACAAAGACGTTTTTCTAACTTTTTTCTAACCAAAATGCAGGATGCGTGCAGGAGTGGAGTAGGATTTTTGCAGAGGATGAGGCAGCAAAAAGAAGAATAATTTTCTATAATTCCATTTATGCCCATAAAATTTATCGTATAATATACATTTTCTTACCTCCGAAACATATTCTCCAGATCCTTCCCGATGTTCTCTTTCCGAAATACAACCAGATCACCCAATAGTTGATTTTATTCTAATTTTGCGTTGTTGCTTAAACTCCTCCGCTGTGATATACTTTTATCAGTGAAGCGCGTCACAATAAATCTTGGAGGTTTTTTATGACCAATATCAATATCGGCAATAAGATCCGTGAACTCAGAAAAAAGAAAGGTATCACACAGGAGGCGCTTGCTTCTGTACTTTCCGTTTCGCCACAAGCGGTAAGCAAATGGGAAAGTGGACTGACCTATCCTGACATGGAGATGATTCCCGTAATCGCGGGGTATTTCGAAGTATCCCTCGATATGCTCTTCGAGTACGATGTCAGGGAGATGAAAGCAAAAATCAAAAAGATCATTGATGATGCGTGGGAGTATTTCTTTGAAAACACGCCAAAGTATATTGAACTCATGAAAGATGCTCTGCAGGAATATCCGGGTAACGAAGAACTGCTGACAGAATTGTTAAGCGCTTATGAATATGAGATGCGTAACAAAAACAATATGTCCCATTCAAATGAAATGATTGAGCTTTCGCAAAAAATCATTACGGAAAGCAGCGATTTCATTCATGTATGTGATGCCAAAGGGATTCAGGCAGAAGTATATCGCAAAATGGGAGATTATCAGAAAGCCAAAGCTGTTATTGAAACCTTGCCGCGTGATTTCAGTATTCGCGATTCGGCTTCGGCCTCCATTCTCTCCGGAAAAGATAAGCTGAATGGTGCTATTTTGTCAAGATGCCACCATTTACAGTGCTTGTACCAAGCCTGTATGAAAGAAGGCGATGCTTGGTTCACCATGGAAAAATACAACGAAACATTTTACGATGGCACCACCCCCGACGAATACATCCCCGAAGCACTGAAATGCTATCAGAAGGGACTCCGCGTGCTGACCACATTCCTTCTTGACGATCTGTATGATGAGCCGTCCGATCAGTATCTCTGGCCCGGTATGCAGACCTTCCATTGGACTTTCCATCAGTGTATTGCCGCCTGCCACAAAAAGCTCGGAAATATGGAAGAATGCGAAAAATCCATTGCCGAAGCATACCGACTGATTTCCGTTGTGTGGAAGGATTTTGAGGAAAACAAGGATCAGTACATGAAATATTTCAACCAGTATTTAAGAGATTACGATCTTGCGGAATATATGAAATAGACTACACCCAAGTAATTAGGCAGAAACAAGAAACACCTATCGCAGAATATCTTGATTTTACGCGGCTTTTCTCCTTTTTATCAGGGATTTCCGGAACAGACTTGCAAAATAACGGGTTTCGTATTATACTGTAATCACACCGTGCCGGCAGAGTGGTTTCCTGCAGATGCGCGGAACATACAGGATAAAAACGATCGGAGGTTATCGTATGCAATACAGAAAGCTGGGCAGAACCGGGATGTTGGTCAGTGAGATTTCTCTCGGCTGTGAGCATCTGCAGGGAAAGGATTATGCGCTTGTGAAAAGCGTGATTGATGCTGCACTGGATGCGGGAATCAATTTTCTCGATGTATTTATGAGCGAACCCAATGTGCGTACCAACATCGGCAGAGCTCTGGAAGGCCGCAGAGAAAAAGTGATTATTCAGGGGCACATCGGTTCCTGCTGGGTGGACGGACAGTACAAGGTCAGCCGCGACATTGGTGAATGTGTTACTTATTTTGAGGATCTGCTGGAACGGCTGCAGACCGACTATATCGATGTGGGAATGCTGCATTTTGTGGACAGGGAAACCGACTGGGATACGCTGGCACAGAGTGAAATGATGCAGTATGCGCTTTCTCTGAAGGAAAAGGGCGTGATCCGTTCCATCGGGATGAGCTCACATAATCCGGTTACTGCAAAGAAAGCGGTGGAAAGCGGCTGTATTGATGTTCTGATGTTTTCTCTGAACCCGGCATATGATCTGGTTCCCAAGGATCGGGATATGACAGAGATTTTCACGGAAGTTGTGACAGGAAAAAAACAGAATTTTTCCGGCCTGACGCTGGAACCTGCCCGGGCGGCGCTGTATCGTGCCTGCGAGGAACATGGCGTGGCGATTACAGTCATGAAGGCTCTGGCCATGGGGACGCTGCTGAGTGAAGAACGTTCTCCTCTGGGTGTAGCCATGACGGAAGCCCAATGCATCAGCTACGCTCTCAGCCGTCCTGCGGTTGCAGCGGTAATGGTAGGGATGCAGCGGATCAGCGATGTGGAAAGCGCTGTTGCCTATGAAGAAATGCCGGCAGAAGACCGGGATCACAGTACAGTTCTTGCCTCTCTCGGAATGTTCAATGCCGACGGACGCTGCATGTACTGCAACCACTGCCTGCCCTGTCCGGCAAAAATTGACATTGCCGCTGTGAACAAGTATCTGGATCTGGTGGAACTGGACGGCAGACCGGCGGACAGTGTAAAGCAGCATTATACTTCCATGGACAGTACAGCGGGGGACTGCCTGCAGTGCGGTGCCTGCGAAGAACGCTGTCCCTTTGGCGTAGAGGTGATCCGGCGGATGGAACGTGCCGCGGAGACATTCGGAAAATAAACTATATATAGCACGCGTTGATATGCATACCGGAAGACAACCGTTTAGGCGGTTGTTTTTTGGTTTCAAGCGTATCCAAAACAGATACCCTGCCGGCGGGAACTTTTTTGCATTCTGCTGAAATTGCGTTTTTTGCGGTAAAATCCTTTATTTCTCCCGATATTTGTGTTATAATAACAAGGTTGGAAAAAGTGAAGTTTATGAGGCGGAAGTGCCAAGAAAGGATAAACCTTCCTTGTGACCGGGAAGGGGGATTACAGTTTTGATCAGAGAAGATTTGCGGAATATTGCCATCATCGCCCATGTTGACCACGGCAAGACTACCCTGGTGGACGAAATGCTGAAGCAGGGCGGCGCGTATCATGAGAATCAGACCGTCAGAGAAAGAGTTATGGACTCCGGTGACCTGGAACGGGAAAGAGGGATCACGATCCTTGCCAAGAACACCTCCGTTATGCGGGGGGATGTGAAGATCAACATTGTGGACACTCCCGGCCACGCAGACTTCGGTGGTGAAGTGGAACGGATTCTGAAGATGGTAAACGGTGTTATCCTGCTGGTAGACGCAGCGGAAGGTCCCATGCCCCAGACCCGTTTTGTACTGCAGAGAGCCATGGAACTGGGCCACAGAGTTATTGTGGTTGTCAACAAGATCGACAAGCCCGACGCACGTCTAGACGAAGTGCCGGACGAAGTACTGGAACTGCTGATGGAACTGGATGCCACCGACGAACAGCTGGATTCTCCCGTTCTGTTCTGCTCCGGTCGTGCAGGTACTGCTTCTTTCTCTCCCGATGTGGCAGGCGAAAATCTGGATCCCCTGTTCCAGACCATTCTGGACTACATTCCAGCCCCGGAAGGAGAAGTGGACGAGCCCCTGCAGCTGCTGGTTTCCTCTATTGACTACAACGACTACGTAGGCCGTATCGGTATCGGCCGGATTGAAAGAGGTTCTGTACGGGTAGGCGAAGAAGTGGTGATTACCAACTTCCACACCCCCGATGCCGCCCCCAAGAAGTCCAAGATCGTTTCTCTGTACCAGTTCGACGGTCTGGGCAGAGCCACCGTAGAAGAAGCAAAGATGGGTGACATCGTATGCTTCAGCGGTGCGGAAAACATCACCATCGGGGACACCATTGCCTCTCCCCTGGATCCCACCCCTCTGGAATTTGTCAAGGTCAGCGAACCCACCATGGAAATGACCTTTGCCGTAAACGACAGCCCCTTTGCCGGCAGAGAAGGCAAGTGGGTTACCTCCCGTCAGATCCGTGAGCGTCTGTACAAGGAAACCCTGAAGGATGTATCTCTCCGGGTACAGGACGGCGACACCACCGACTGCTTCCTGGTAGCAGGCCGCGGTGAAATGCATCTGTCCATCCTGATTGAAACCATGCGCCGGGAAGGCTATGAGCTGTGCTGCTCCAACCCCCGTGTACTGTTCAAGGAAATTGACGGCGTGCTGTGCGAACCTGTGGAAAAGGTTTCCATCGACGTACCGGAAGAATTTGTGGGCGCCGTTGTGGAAAAGCTGGGCGCGCGCAAGGGCGAACTGCTGGAAATGGGTATCTCCGCCAGCGGTACCAGAATGCGGATCGAATACTCCATTCCTTCCCGCTGCCTGTTCGGCTACCGGAGCGAATTCCTGACCGATACCCGCGGCGAAGGGATCATCAACTCTCTGTTTGACGGCTATCAGCCCCACAGAGGGGAAATCATCACCCGCTACACCGGTTCTCTTGTTGCTTCCGAAGACGGGGAAGCAACTTCCTACGGTCTGTTCAACGCACAGGACCGCGGTGTCATGTTCATCGGCGTACAGACTCCTGTATATGAAGGCATGCTGGTCGGCGAATGCCCCAAGAAGGAAGACATTGCAGTGAATGTGTGCAAAAAGAAGCACCTGACCTCCATCCGTTCCGCCGGTGCCGACGAAGCCCTGCGTCTGGTTCCCCACAAGATCTTCTCTCTGGAGCAGGCTATTGAGTTTATCTCCGACGACGAACTGATCGAAGTTACGCCCAAGTCTATCCGTCTGCGCAAGCGGATTCTGAACACGGAAAACCGTCTGAAGGCACAGGCCAAGCTGAAGAAATAATTCAGAATGACAGGTAAAAATGCAGTATTTCCGCAGAAGTTCTGTGGGGTATTGCATTTTTTTGCGGCTGTGTTATACTCGGTACAGAATAAAATGCTGACGGAGGCTTGTATGAATACACCTGTGAAGATCATTTTTGATACCGATATTGGCTGGGACTGCGATGATGCGGGGGCGCTGGCTATGCTGCACAGACTGTGCGACAAGGGAGAAGCGGAGTTGTTGGCGGTGACTCACTGTATGGCAAACCCCTGGCTGGCCGGATGTATTGACGCCATCAACCGGTTTTACGGCAGGGAAGTGCCGGTGGGGATCAATTATGAGGTACAGAAGCCGGAAGACAAAGGGGTATATGCCGGTGCGCTCTGCGAAGGCTTTCCCAACAGGTATCCGGCAGAGACATGGGGGACGGACAAAGCGGCTCCCGATACGCTGACGGTACTGCGCAGAACACTGGCGGAAGCTGAGGACGGCAGTGTAACGCTGGTGGTGACGGGGAATCTTTGGTCTATGGCAAGACTGGCGGTCAGCGGGCCGGACGAAATCTCTCCCATGACCGGAAAAGAGATGATCGCCCGGAAACTGGCAAGGACAGTGCTGATGGGGGGACGGTTCTTTGAATCCTGGCCCATGCCCATTTACGCCGCCATCCAGCCCATCGGAGATCCTTCCACCTGGGAGTGGAACATTTACGGCAGCGGTCTGGAAACGGCGCGGACGGCTTTTGACAACTGGTGCGGTGAACTGGTGTTGTCTAGCTTTGAAATCGGTACCTACATTGTGACTATGCAGGGCTATCCCTCCAGAGCGGCGGCTGGCGATCCTGTGGCGCTGGCATATGAACTGCACAACAAAGGGACAGGCCGGAACAGCTGGGATCACACTGCCATGCTGGAAGCGATCCGTCCGGGCGTTTACTGGAATTACCACGCAAACGGCCGGATCTGGGTAGACGAAAATCTGGTGACCCACTGGAAACCGGACGAAACCTGCCGCCACACCTACCTCCTGCCGAAAGCCGATTATGAGGACATCCGTCAGGTAATCGATGATCTGGTGGACGGGAAGTAAATGGCAGGTAAGAAATAAGAAGTAAGAGGTAAGAAATTCCAAAAGTGCAGTACGGTGATCTCCCGGGAGAGATGATGTACTGCACTTTTATACTTCTTATTTCTTATCTCTTGCTTCTTACTTTTCTGCGTGATCAGAGCTTCCATTCGCCTTCGCGCCAGCCCAGCCGTTTCAGCATTTCCATCAGTTTGGCCGGTTCGTTGGAGGTGAAGAGATCAGCGCCCCGTTCGCAGCCCATTTTTACATGCTCTTCCAGACGGACGCCCGCGCCCAGCCAGGTCTGGCAGCCGTCTGCCCTGACCGCATCAAAGATTTCCATTGCCCCTACGGCACAGGCATTGCCCGCACTGTCGCGGCCTTCATCAAACAGGCATACGCAGTACATAGGCATGGGATAGGTTTCTCCGAGGATGCTGTAGGGATGGAATCCGTGGAGCTTGAACCGTCCGTTCCATTTTTCCTGTACATAGTTCAGCAGTTTTCCATCGAAGCTGTTGACCACGCAGCGGTCTTCCAGTCCGTATTCTTTGATCAGAGCGATGGTACGGTCACAGCTTTCCATGGCCCATTCTTCCCCTTCCCGGAAGTAGTCCTTGAACTCAAAGTTGAAGGTCATTTTGGTGTATCCGGCACCGTCCATGGCTTTGGTCAGCTCCAGAAATTCCCGGAAGGTGGGAACCCGCACACAGGCGAATTTTGGATCCTTTTTGATCCCGGCATCGGCTTTTTTGATTTCTGCCAGGGTCAGATCCCGGATTCTGCCGGTCATGTCGGTGGTTCTGTCCAGCCGGTCATCGTGGATGATCACAATTTCCTTATCTTTGGTCATGTGCAGATCCAGCTCGATCATGTCCGCACAGATCTCATAGGCGGAACGGAAGGCGGGCAGAGTGTTTTCCGGATAACCGTCGATATTACCACGGTGCGCCGCTACGGGAATGTATTTCATATGGCTTCCTCCTGTATGTTCAGATGTCGGATGTATAATTGTTTACAGATCAAACCCCATACTGCGGAAATATGCTGACAGCATGGCCGGTTTTTCCACAAAGGCATCGGCAAGTCCCTGTTCACGGAACTGTTCTGCCGTGTAGGTACCGCCTATGGCGATGGTGTATGCGCCTGCCGCTTTTCCGGAGGCTACGCCTGCGAGAGTGTCGTCTACCACTACACATTCATCCGGCGAAATGCCCAGCACCGTGGCACCTTTCAGATAGATGTCCGGGTAAGGCTTGTTCCGGGTGACATCATTGGCGGAAAGGATGGCGTTGAAATCGTCTGTGGTCAGTCCCAGCGCCCGGAGATTGTGGAGTACCTTGGGCAGCTCCGCACCGGAACAGAGAGCATGGGGAATTTTCGCCCGGACGACATCACGGATCATGTCTGCCGCCCCCGGGATACAGTTTGCCGCACCGATATTTTTACCGTATACCGCATAGGTGTGCGCTTTCATTTCCGGTACGTATACAAAACCATGGTTCCGTACCACGCCGCCGATGTACAGTTCTTCTCCCTTGCCGACGAAAGGAAAATAGTCTTCCGGTTTGGTGCGGATGCCGAAATGTCCCAGCGCTTCCACGGTGGAGAGGGCCATTACTTCTTCGGAGTCGATCAGAACTCCGTCCATGTCAAATAGAATTGCCTTGTACTTCATGTTTTTTCCTTATTTTTTAATATTTGCTGCTGCGCGGGTCATGTGTCTGGCGTATTCCCATGGGATTTCATTTTCCAGCACTGCCTTTTCGCCGTCTTTCATATATGTCCGCAGATCCCGGATCAGTGCCAGGGTTACGTGTTCCCGGATGTCAAGGGTGGGGCCGCCTTTGTGGGGAACCAGTATGATATTTTCGCATCCTCTGAGGCAGGAATCCATGGGCAGGGGTTCCTTTTCAAATACGTCCAGGATGGCACGGATCCGGCCTGCCCTGGCGGCTTCTGCCAGATCTTCTTCCACAATGATGGGACCACGGGCGGTGTTGACGAACAGGGCATCCTGCTTCATCATGCCGAAGTACTGCTTGCCGATCATGTGCCAGGTGTCGTCCCGGAGAGATTCGTGGAGGGTTACAATATCGCTTTCGGCAAACAGGGTATCCATGTCGCATTTTTCGGCACGGTACTCCGCTTCGTCTTCCGGACGGAACCAGTCGGAGCAGATCAGCACCCGGCATTCAAACGCCTGCAGCATCTTGGCCAGATACTTGGCGATCATGCCGAAGCCGATAATACCGATGGTCTTGAAACGGATCCCATCGCTGGGATAAAAGGGAGCCCAGCCGGACTCTGCCGTTTCGTTGATCAGCTTCACCAGTCTGCGCTGTGCCAGCAGGATATAGCCAATGGTGCCTTCCGCTACGGAATTGGCGTACAGCTGGTTGCCGCTGAGCATATGAATCCCTTTTTCGGCCACCGTTTCCGTCATCTGTTCCGCTACGCTGCCGCCGGTGTAGCACACCATTTTCAGCTGGTCTGCACCCGAGAGCATATCTTCGTCCAGCCGGGGCAGTCCCCAGCTTCCGAACAGCACATCCACGCCGGGCAGAGCGTCCCGCAACTGGTCACGGGTGAAAGTGCCTTCTCTGACATTGCCGCAGGCCCGCAGTTCTGCCATGACCCGGTCGGTAAAGAAGGTTTTCTGGATTTCGTCATTGGAAATGCGGTTTATCAGAATTTCCATGGGGTATTTCCTTTCTTATTCAAAGGCTTCCAGAACTGCTTCGTACTGGGTGAGGGCTTTGGGTTCCAGTGCGGCGTAGGCGGAAGCAAAATCGGTGCTCTGTTTCGACATCATGGAGGAGATCAGCGTGGCCATACCCACATTGCCGTCGTACACCATGCCGAAGTCGATGTAGGTACTTTCTCTGAGCAGATCGAATACCTGCGAGGTCAGCTGGTCACGGGAATACTTTTTCTTCATGGAAGCTTCAAAGAAAGCGGTGATGACCTTCCGGTTTCCTTCAAAGGACAGGGCGTCAAAGATGACAGAGGCAAATTCCTTGTCGGACACGGAGGAAGGAATGCCGAATACCATGGACGAAGCGGGGCTGATGATGGTATAATAGGACTGCTGGGCTTCGTCATACTTGGGCATGGGCAGGACAATGTAGGTGTCTTCCATCTCACGCATATAGTTGGGGGCGTGCATGATGATAGCGGTCAGAAACAGAATCTGTCCGTTTGCGAACATGGTGGTCTGCATAACCCCATCGGTCAGCAGGCAGGAGCGGTTTTCCTGATAGAACAGGTCATACAGCCGTTCCACGATGGAAATCTGCCGTTCCGTGTTCAGATTCAGCACAGGCTTTCCGTTTTCCATCCGGGTAGTGAAGGATTCCATACCGTACTGCAGAGTCAGGGGCGTATCACTGCTGGTGTGATTCAGGGTGTAATAGAAACCGTTGCCGTAGATGTCGTTTTCGTCATACTTACCGTCCCCGTTTACATCGGTGGTGACATTGGAAGCGTATCCCAGGAATTTATCCCAGGTCCAGCCGCCTTCCAGCGCGGTTTCGCCCAGATCCGGGATATCGTACTTCTGTCCCATGGTGGTGTTGTAAAACATCCCATATGTACAGGACAGGGAAATACAGGTCATGTCGGAGTAGAATATGGACTGGTCGCCGTCTATATTCAGTGCTTTGTTCAGATGGGCGGGATACCAGGGATTGTCCAGGTTCTGCCAGGTCAGCTCACTCGCCGGAATGAACAGCGGATCCTGAATGGCGGCGTTGGAGGTTTCTCTCAGAAAGCCGGATACCAGATCATAGGCGTCGTCTCCGCTCATGATCACGTTTCTGGCTGCCTTGACAAATCCGTTGGAATCTGCAGGCATTTCATGGATGATCCTTATATCAAAGGTTTCCTCCACGATCAGGTTCCGTTCGTAGGCACCGTCCATGATGATATCCCCTGTGGCTTCCTCGGTGATGAACTGGCCGGGGATGTAGCGGGTACCGGTGCTGGGGGTGGCAACGGTAAAGCTGCGGCCGTCGTAGGTGTCGGCAGGGAGATAGCTGTAGGCGGTGTATTCGGTTTCTGTTTCGGTTTCCGTGACGGATTCGGTTTCTGCCGCAGATTCGGTTTCAGCCGGATCGGCCGCGGTATCTCCGCAGGAAGCAAAGAGCGGGGCAAGCATAGCAAGGAGGAGCAGGATGGAAAGATGTTTTTTCATGATGGACTCCTTTTATATACTGTATAAATTTTACGGTTTTACAGGGTCATTATATCACAGAATCCACAGCAATACAAGTATGGGCGGTGTGAGAAAGCTAAAAAATATGAAGAAATTTTTGATTCCGCATTAACCGACCGGCGGGATCGGGTACTATAGGAATGAAGATCTTCAATACACCGTTTTCAGGGAGGAAAACATGGACAGAGAAACAGCGGCTGCCTTTGCGGCGGAGCATATGAAAACTATTTTTGCATACGCGCTCCACCGGGTATCTGACAGGGAGGATGCAGAGGATCTGGCGGGAGATATCGTGGTGGCTGTGCTGGAAAATGCGGATCAGCTGAAAAACGAAAGGGCATTTTACGGCTGGTTCTGGGCGGTGGCGGCCAATACGGTGAAAAAATACTACCGGAAGAAGAAAAAGCGTCCGACAGAATCTGCCGAAGAAGAAACGGCGGACGAAGATGCAGATCCGGCGGAGGCGCTGATTCTCCGGGAGGAAACGTCTCTTCTGCGCAGGGAACTGGCACTTCTGGCTAAAGGGTACCGGGAGTGCACTGTAGCGTACTATTTTGACGGCCTGTCCTGCAGCGATATTGCCCGGAAATACGGGTATTCCGTGGAAATGGTGAAGTATTATCTGTACAAAACAAGACGGATTCTGAAGGAGGGTTTGACCATGACAAGAGAATACGGAGAGCGAAGCTACAACCCGGCAGAGTTTTATTTCGGTACCATTTTTCAGGGAGCATACAATGCGGAATACCGGAATCTGTTTTCCCGTAAGCTGCCCGGGAACATTCTGTACTGTGCCTACTACACGCCTATGACCCTGCAGGAGCTTTCCCTGGAACTGGGGGTGGCGGCGGTGTATCTGGAGGATGAGATTGAACTGCTGAAAAAATACGATCTGCTGACGGAAAGCGGCGGAAAGTATCAGACAAAGCTGTGTATTTTCACACGGGACTTTGATACAGAGTTTTACCATGCGGCTGAGACAAAGTTTACCGGCAGACTGGGCGGTATTCTGGCTTCTGTGAAGGAAAAACTGCCTCTGATCCGGGAGGTAGGTTTTGCCGGATGCGGTATGAGTGACAACCGGCTCCTGTGGGCTTTCTGGTTCAAGCTGATGCAGGAGGGACACAACCTGTGGGAAAACCGGTATGAAGTTACCTATCCTGCCGACCTGTACGCCGGTGCCAAAGGGGTCAATTATGCTGTAGACTATGATGACCCGGATTCTGTGTATGCATCCGGTGCCTTTGCCGGATATTATGGCCTGCGGGAGAATCTGGCGGCCTGCTTTGCCAATTTCGGCGTACTGGAGTCGAAAAACCATGCGGACAGCCCGGACAACTGGGCGAGACTGCAGGCTCTGGCGGATAAAAGCATTACAGGTGGGGGAAATGCTCCTCTTGTGTATCTGTATGACGGGGAAATGGGACGGATTTTCCGGGATATTCTGGCAGAGGAAGCGGAGAATATGGCGGAGGTATACCGGGATCTGGCTGTGCTGGCCGGAGAGATTATGAAGAACCACGCGCCTGCTGCGGTGTCGGGGGCGGTTGACGCCGTGATCCGAAGCGTGATCTTCCACCGCACTGTGGGACTGATGGGCAAGATGGCTGCGGACAGCGGGGGGCTGCATTTGCCGGATGCGGAAGACAACCTGCCGGCGGCCATATTTCTGTACAACACGGACGAAGAGAGATCTGCCGGTCTGAAAGGGGACTGCAGCGATTGAAAAGGATAAAGGACAGTCGGAAAACCGGCTGTCTTTTTTCCTGCGGTCCAAATTTTACGGATTCCCTTGCAGAGTATGCCGGATTGTGATATACTGTGTACAGTTATGGAAACAATGGGACGGTTTTGTATGACAAGAGAACAATGCAAAAAACAGATCTGCGATGCCATTGACCGGGCGGCGGACGAGATTTTCGCCATAACGGAGGAAATTCTGGCTCATCCGGAAATGGGATATCGGGAGGAGAACACATCCGCACTGGTGCGCAGGACTTTCGATACACTGGGAATCGGGTGTACATATCCCCATGCCCTGACCGGGGTGAAGGGGAAGCTGACCGGCAGAGAACACCGGGCCAATGTCTGCATTATGGGAGAACTGGACGCGCTGAAATGCGCCGGACATCCCCATGCTGCGGCGGACGGAACGGCGCACGCCTGCGGACACCATACCCAGATTGCAGCCATGCTGGGAGCTGCTATGGGTCTTATCGGTGTGATGAACGAGCTGGATGGAGATATAACTTTCTTTGCGGTGCCTGCGGAAGAGTTCATTGATCTGGAAGGACGCCGGGCTCTGCGGGAGGAAGGAAAAATCCGCTATTTCGGCGGGAAGCAGCAGCTGATTGCCGAGGGCGCGTTTGACGATATTGATGCGGCTATGATGATCCATGCCCAGCCGGATGAAAGGGCGGCAAAACTGTACTGTAGGGGACATAATCTCGGCTTCCGGGCAAAGACCATTACGTTCCGGGGCAGAGCGGCACACGGCAGTACTCCCTGGGACGGCACCAACGCACTGAATGCGGCGGCACTGGCCATTCTGGGGATCCACAGCAACAGAGAAACCTTCCGGGACGAAGAACACATCCGGATTCACCCCATCATCACCAAGGGCGGAGATGTGGTCAATTCCGTGCCGGACGAGGTCTGCATCGACACCTATGTCAGAGGGGCGGCACTGGATGCCATCCGGAAGGGCAACGATGCGGTGAACCGTTCCGTAAGCGGTGCGGCGCAGATGATCGGTGCGGAAGTGGACTGGGAAGATCTGGCGGGGTATCTGCCCATTGCCGAATCCGAAGCCCTGTCCGCAGTGCTGGAAAAAAATGCGGCTGGCCTGATCGGCAGGGAAAATCTGGTGTTCGGTGAGACCATTACAGGATCCACCGATGTGGGGGATCTGAGTATGCTTCTGCCGGTGATTCAGCCGTCCATGGGCGGTTTCACGGGGAATCTCCACAGCCGGGAGTTTGGTGTGGCCGATCCGGTCTCTGCCATTCTGCTGCCGGCAAAAATGATGGCCATGACCGCAGCAGATCTGCTGTGGGACGGCGCCGCCGGGGTAAAAGCGGTGATGGATGCCTTTGTACCCGGTCTGACAAAAGAGGAATATATCCGGTATCTGGAAGGAGAAATATAATATGGAAAGAAAAATCTGGACGGAAGAAATGCTCGATACCATGCTGACCACGCCCTCTGACGCTCTTTGTGAGGATATGGCGAAGCTGAACGGGGATATTATGGTGCTGGGTGCCGGCGGTAAAATGGGTCCGACCCTGTGCGTGCTGGCCAAGCGTGCCATGGAAAAAGCCGGTGTGGACAAAAAGGTGTACGCCGTATCCCGTGGCAGCGATCCCATTGCCAAAGCGTTTATGGAAGCAAACGGGATTGTCACCATTGCGGCGGATCTGCTGGATACAGAAAAGCTCCGTGCCCTGCCGGATACGGAAAACGTGATTTACATGGCAGGGAAGAAGTTCGGGACTGACGGCAACGAATGGCAGACGTGGGCCATGAATGCCGCCCTGCCCGCATACACAGCGGAGAAGTTCAAAAATTCCCGGATTGTGGTATTCTCCTCCGGCAACATCTATCCCATGGTACCCGCGTACACCGGCGGCTGTCGGGAAGAAGATGCCCTTGGGCCTGTGGGGGAATATGCCATGAGCTGTATGGCCAGAGAACGGGTATTTGAATATGCCGCAAACACATGGGGCACAAAGGTATTCTTCTATCGGTTGAATTATGCGGTGGATCTGCGGTACGGCGTGATTTACGATATTGCCCGTCAGATTCAGGAAGACAAGCCCATCTCCCTGCGCACCGCCTGCTTCAACTGCATCTGGCAGGGCAGCGCCAACGAAATCGCCATCCGGGGTCTGCTCCATGCGGATTCTCCTGCCTGCACCATGAATGTTACCGGGCCGGAAATTCTTTCCGTAAAGGAAACGGCGCTGGAACTGGGACGGTATCTGGGGAAGGAACCGAAGTTTGAAGGGGAACCCGGGGAAAGAGCCCTGCTGAACAATTCCGCCAAGGCCATGGAAACCTTCGGCTACCCGGCAGTATCTGCCAAGACCCTGATCCGCTGGCAGGCCCAGTGGCTGCTGGACGGCGGCAGAACCCTGGACAAGCCCACACATTTTGAAACGAGAGACGGGAAATTCTGAGAAAAGTAAGATATAAGAAGTGAGAAATAAGAAGTACATACGGGAGAAAACATATGACAAGACATGAAAAGGCGCTGGCGATTCTGCGGGAAGGGACGATTATTCCCGCCACCCCTCTGGCGCTGGATGAAAACAGACAGTTTGACGAAGAAGGCCAGAGACTGCTGATGCAGTATTATCTCCACTGCGGTGTGGGCGGCATTGCCACAGCGGTGCATTCCACCCAGTTTGCCATCCGGGATCCCCAAATCGGGCTGTATGAGCCTGTACTGCGGGTTGTGGCGGAGGAAATTGATGCTTTTGAAGCGGAAACCGGACGGGTGATCGTAAAAGTTGCCGGTGTCTGCGGGGAAGCGGAGCAGGCCTGCCGGGAAGCCGAACTGACAAAGAAATACGGTTATGATGCCGTACTGCTCAGCCCCGGTGGACTGGCCCATCTGACGGAAGAAGAACTGCTGGAACGGACAAAAGCCGTGGCAAAGGTGATGCCGGTGATCGGATTCTATCTGCAGACTGCGGTGGGCGGACGGCTGTTTACGCCCGGATACTGGGAAAAGCTGTGTGAAATCGACAATGTGGTGGCTATCAAGTGCGCGCCCTTCAACCGGTATCAGACCCTGGATGCAGTGAGAGCCGCTGCCACTTCCGCAAGACGGAATGAGATTACCCTGTATACCGGCAATGACGACAATATCGTAGCCGATCTGCTGGCAAACTATCGTTTCCGGGTGAACGGAACCGTGTATGAAAAAGGCTTTGACGGCGGTCTGCTGGGCCACTGGTCCGTATGGACGAAACGGGCGGTGGAACTGTTTGAAACTGTCAGAGAGGCCAAGAAGAACGGTGTGGTGCCGCCGGAACTGCTGACCATGGCTGCCGCTGTGACCGATTCCAACTCCGCGCTTTTCGATGCCCGGAACAACTTTGCCGGATGCATTGCGGGGCTTCATGAAGTGCTGCGCAGACAGGGACTGATGAAGACCATCTACTGCCTGGATCCCGAAGAAACCCTTTCTCCCGGACAGGCGGAAGATATTACCAGAATCGGCAGAGAATATCCTGAACTGTGCGACGATGACTTCATCGCGGAAAACATTGAAAGCTGGAAGGAAAAAATCCGGAAGGTAACAGAATAACACTGCGGAGGTACCGTATGAATCTGTATGCCATTGATGCTCTGGGCAGAAAAATGCCGGAGAATGTGCCCGCTCCCCGGGAAAACCGGCTGGTGGGGATGTTTTACTTCCTTTGGCTGGGGGAACACGGCAGACACAAGCCCTATGATATATCCAAAATTCTGGCCGCAGATCCCGATGCCGGATACAAGCCGGACAGCGATGTGTGGGGCAGTGTGGGCACCTACCATCACTGGGGTGAGCCTTTCTACGGCTACTATTACAGCGATGACGAATGGGTGATCCGCCGACATATGAAGCTGCTGACCCAGGCCGGAGTGGATTTCCTCTTTTTTGATACCACCAACGCTGTGATCTATGAGAAGAATGTGAAAATTGTGCTGAAGGTGCTTTCCGAATACACGGAAAGAGGGCTTGCGGCGCCGAAGGTAATGTTCTATACCAATACCGCTTCCGGTGAAACGGTGCAGAGAATATACAATTCCATATACAAGCCGGGGTACTGCGAAAATACATGGTTCCGCATGGACGGAAAACCGGTGATCATTGCAGTGCCGGAGGAATGCTCTCCGGAAACCAGAGCGTTTTTCAACATCAAGCTGTCCCAGTGGCCAAACGAAGCGGACAAAGCCGGCGGCTGGCCCTGGATGGACTTTGTAAAACCTCAGCGCGCTTTCCCCAATCTGAACGGTGTGCCGGAGGTAATAAACGTGTCCGTTGCCCAGCATCCCCAGATCCGGTTCGGGGATTCCGCCATGTACGGGGAAACTGCCAACTGCGGCCGTTCCTACCACGGAGGCAGAGAAGACAAGTTTGAGGGCAGCTTCCATCACGGTTTCAACTTTGCCGAACAGTTTGAGAGAGCCCTGGAAGCCGATGTGCCTGTGACGCTGGTAACCGGATGGAACGAATGGATCGCCGGACGCTGGCCCGGGACTCCTGAGCGGCCGATCATGTTCGTGGACTGTGCCAACTACGAGTACAGCCGGGACATCGAAATGATGCGGGACGGGTATTTCGACAACTATTATCTTCAGCTTTGCGGATACATCCGGCGGCTCAAGGGGATGGAAGCGGACAGAGTGTACGAAACCGGCCAGCAGGCAGTCTATGCAGGCTACGGGGACGGGAACATGGATCGCTGTCATCCCGGGTATGACAGAACCTATGAAAACAGAACCGGCAGAAACGCCATTGCAAAGCTGACTTTGTCCCACAAGCCGGATGCGCTGATCGTCAAGGTGGAAACGGAAGCGCCGATCGATACCTCCGACCGGACGGGTGCCTATATGCGTCTGTACCTGACTGTGGGCGAAAAGGAAACCTGGGGGTATGACTACGTCATCTGTCCCACGGATACGGAACGGTGTCTGATCTGTGCAGCGGAGGACGGAATAAAGCCCGGTGCTGTGCTGGCGGTGGGGAATTTCAGCTTCGTAACCGAAAGTCTCTGCCATGTGAAGATTCCCTTTGATGCCATCGGCATTACGGGAGACACCTTCCGTGTGTGCTGCAAAGCAGCAGATGCCAGGTGCGAGATCACCAAAGCCGAAGATTTCTACGATACAGGAGACTGTCTGCCCATGGGTCGGGCGGATGTGGTCTACCGTGGTAAACGCTGACAGGGGGAAATATGGATCATGCCAGCCGGATAACGGCTTCCAAAAAACTGAGCCGGTATAAACTCCATCTGCAGAATGGACTGTTCTGGGGCAATGTGATCTGGTGCCGGACGGCGTACAGTGAAAAGGAAGGGATGGTTTCCACTACGCTGAACCAACATACCTTCTATGAACTGCATTATGTACTGGTAGGAGAATTGGAAGCCACCGTTGACAGTGGCACGCCATTTACAGTGGGGGCGGGACAGTTCGTGCTGATTCCGCCCCGCCGTCCCCACTGCATCCGTCCTCTCAGCGGCAATATGGAAAAACTGGTGTGCGGGTTTGCCCTGGACAGCGAAGCGGAATTTGTCCGGCAGGCGCTGGAACTTCTGGACGCCGAACAGGTCTATTCCGCTTCTGCCGCCATGCCTGTGTATGTGGACTGGATGCTGGAGAATGCGCTGGCCAGCCGGGCGGGTACCACAGCAGCGCTGAACAATCTGCTGGAATGTCTGCTTCTGGAGGTACTGCGGCAGATCTGTCCGAACAGTCTGGAAAAAACTGAGGACCGGAAGGTGTTTGAAAACGACATCCGGATCCGGGAAATCCAGGAATATATTGAACAAAACATTGACGGACGGCTGACCGGCGAAAATGTGGCCCGGCATATGAACATCAGCCTGCGGCACCTGAACCGGCTGACTGACCGGTATCTGGGCTGTTCCGTTGGAGAACTGATCACCAGACAAAGGCTGATCTACATCAAGGAACTGCTGTATTCCCATCAGCTGACCCTGCGGGATATTGCGGAACGGACGGGATTCCAGTCGGAATATGCCCTGAATCGGTTTTTCAAACAGCATGAAGGGATGTCCATCGGGGTATATCGGCGCAGTCTGGAAAGTTGATGTCCGAAAATGTGGAATTCAGGTCTTTTCCTGTTGCTGTATGCGGTTTTTGTGAAATGAATATAATGAGAAAATTCACGAACCTACAGTGCGGAATTGTGCATGTAGCGGATAAAAGACTTGAAAATGCAGAAATGAACAGGTATTATAAACGAAAAAACGTCTCTTTGCTTTTCTGTCTTATGATTTTTGCGGAATCCGGACTTGTCCGAAATAGATATTAGTATGTCCGATAATGGTATTGTACTTTGCAGAAAAAGCGCTATAATAAAGACAGAAGTTCATTTCTATTTCACAAAGGAGACATATCATGAAACGTATTATCTGTTCCATCCTGATGGCGGCTTTGCTGGCTGTAACCGTAATGGCTGCTGATGTTCCGTTTACCCAGTTCTATAAGGCTGCTGATCTGCCGCTGGACGGTTCCGCGATCGGCACAACAACATTCGCAGGTTCCATCAACGACAAGGTTCTTACCTGTAACGAAAAGGGCGACGACGCCTCCGGTACCGGTGTTACCTTTACCTTTACCGTTCCGGAAGACGGCGCCTACACCATCTGGGGTCGTGTATACTATCCCAGCCAGTCCAACAACTCCATCCACTACTCCGTGGACGGCGGTGAATCCTTGATCTGGGACTTCCCGGATGAAGATGACACCCCCGGTGAAACCGATCCTGCTCTGATGCCCGTCTGCTATGGTTCCTGGCAGTACTTCTATCTGACCTATCGTCAGGACGGTACTTTCACCGACACCAATATGCAGGGCTGGTGGTCCATTGAAAACAACCAGTGGCGTCACGCTCCCAATGTGCTGAACCTTACCGCCGGTGAACATTCCATTCACTTTGTAGGCCGTGAAACCGGTTGGTACATCGATGAATTCGTGGTAACCGAACTGGGCGTGGAAGACTATGACCCCAACTATTACGATGGCAACAGTGCCATTCTGGATCCCTGTCAGTTCTGCGGTACTTACTGGCAGCACTACTATAAAGACATTTATGCCGCTACCGGTGTAACTGCTGAACAGTACTACAACGAAACCCTGTACCCCGCTGCGGAAATTGTTGACGGTGCGGATGGCCCTGCCACTGCCCCCCAGACCATGGATGTAACCGTTGTGCTGGCTGCCTGTGCCGCGCTGACCGGTGCCATCGTTTCCAGAAAACGCAGATGAGTATACCTCAAAAACGTAAGAATAGCAGAGAATTGTTTTTTCACAAAAAATACCTGGTCTTTTGGGATCAGGTATTTTTGTGTTCAGGAAAGGATGAGATGAATAAGCTCCGTTCCCCATCGGATCAGGGCACAGCCTGCAAGCCCCACAAGTACAGGCAGAAGCACTGCTGCCGCTGTCCACTTGCCGGGGCTGTCTTCTCCCTGCAGTTCCCGGCGGATGGTCAGAATGGTGGTGGAACAGGGCCAGTGGAACAGGGTAAACCACAGCACGCAAAGCACCGTGACACCGTTCCAGCCTTCCCCAAGCAGAGCCGCAAAGGAATCTCCGGCTGTATGACCGTAACCGGTGAGGACAAGGGGCAGGAAGATTTCCGCCGCCGGGAGTGACAGGATAAAAGCGGTCAGAATTACTCCATCCATGCCGAAAAAGCAGGCAAAAGGATCCAGAAACCGGATGATGTGGGAAAGGAGCACTTTGTCGCCAATGAGGATATGGTTCAGCAGCCACAGTACCCCGCCTGCCGGTGCTGCAACCGATACCGCTCTGCCCAACACCAGAAAGGTTCTGTCCAGCACCGATCGTACCAGCACCTGCCCCACCTGCGGAATCCGGTAAGATGGCAGTTCCAATGTGAAAGCGGATGGGGTACCTCTGAGAATGGTGATACTGAGCAGGCGGCAGAGAAGCAGTGTGACCGATACGCAGAGCAGAAATACCAGCATCAGCAGAACCGTCTGCAGGGTGCCGGATGCCTCCCTGCCCGCTGTCAGAAATACCAGCGCACCGGTGAGAAAGAGTACCATGGGCAGTCTGCCGTTGCAGGGCATGAATGCATTGGTCAGGATCGCCAGCTTCCGTTCTCTGGGAGAATCGATGATCCGGCACCCGGTGACGCCCGCCGCATTACAGCCCAGACCCATCAGCATGGTCAGCGCCTGTTTTCCGCAGGCACCGCAGCCGCAGAACAGTCTGTCGGTATTGAACGCCGCCCTGGGGAGATATCCCAGATCTTCAAGCAGAGTGAACAGGGGAAAGAAAACAGCCATAGGCGGCAGCATAACTGCAATCACCTGGGTCAGTGTGGCAAGAACACCGTCGGCAAGAAAGGAAACCAGTACCGGCGGCAGATGCATCCACAGGAGAAAATCCCGGCACAGGGGCAGAAGGAAGGAAAACAGAGTTTCCAGCCCAGCGGAAAGATACCCGGCTCCCCGGATGGTCAGCCAGAAAACCACAAGAACAAACAGCGCCATAATGGGATAGGCTGTAACCTTGCCGGTGAACAGCCGGTCGAGAAACATCTCCCGCCTGTGGACGGTGTCAGGTTGTTGGGAAATCACCTGCATGGCAATGCTGTCCGCCAGTGCCGGAATTTCTTCTGCAGAATAAGCAGGACAATTATTTGCTGCAGGAGCAAGGGCAGCCTTAACTACAGTGTCTTTCAGAAGATCAAGACCGGCCTTTTTCCGGGCGGTGCAGGGGACTACCGGACAACCCAGCAGTGCGGACAGTCTGTCTGTATCCACCGCAATCCCACGCTTTTTCGCTTCATCCATCAGATTCAGACACAGCACACAGCGTGGCGTCACTTGCAGAATCTGCAGTGCCAGTATCAGATTCCGGGAAAGAGTAACGCTGTCACAGACGATCACTGTACAGTCCGCCGGATCTGTCAGCAGAAAATCCCGGGTGACGATTTCTTCGGGAGAATGGGCATCCAGTGAATAGGTGCCGGGAACATCGGTGATATGGATGGTATGACCGTCATGGAGAAAGGTACCTGTTTTGGTATCCACCGTTTTACCGGGCCAGTTTCCCGTATGCTGCCGCAGGCCGGTGAGAGCGTTGAACACGGTACTTTTGCCTACATTGGGGTTTCCTGCCAGTGCTGCGCGGATAATACTCATATGTTTTCTCCTTCCGGCAGACAAACAGTCACAAGAGCAGCGTCTTTTTGCCGCAGGGCAATCAGGGTACCGCGGATCCGATAGGCAAGCGGATCACCAAGGGGGCTTTGAAAAACGAATGTAACCCGGCTGCCTTCCGTGAAACCCAGATCCCGCAGTCGGAAGGTAAGACCTCTGCCGCCTTCATCCAGATGCTGAATGATACCTGTTTCTCCCGGCTGCAGGGAGGATAATTGCATTTCCATCATTTTCCGATGCTCCTTGCTGTACAAACGATTTTTCGATGCTGTTTTCAGTGTATGCACCGGAAGACACGGCGGACATCGTTATTTTTTCATCCCAGGGTTGCAATGGACGGACGGTTATGTTATACTGATACTGGAAATATATTGTTGGAGGTACGATTATGTTATATGCAAAGGATTTCCGGCAGGCGGCGAGACAGAAACTGGCCGGATGCTGGATTACGGCGGTGCTCTGTGCACTGGTATACAGTGTTCTGGCGGGTGCACTGCAGGCTACCGTGATCGGAGTGATACTGCTTGGCGGCCCTTTCTGGTGGGGATATCATTCCTTCTGGCTGGCGCAGATCCGCTGGCAGAAACCGGGACTTGAGAAGCTGTTCGATGGGCTGCAGAAATGTTTTGTGAACAGCATTGCGGTATACCTGCTGCAGGGGATCTTCACATTTCTGTGGGGACTGCTGTTTGTAATTCCCGGCATTGTCAAAGGATACAGCTACGCTATGGCACCCTTTATTCTGGCGGATAACCCCGGCATGGATGCCATCGAAGTGATCGATACCAGCCGGAACATGATGACCGGCAACAAGTGGCGGCTGTTCTGTCTGGATATGAGCTTTATCGGCTGGCATATTCTCTGCGGGCTGACCATGGGGATCGGCTATCTGTGGCTCTCTCCCTACATTGCCTGCTCCAGAGCACAGTTCTATGAAGCGGTGCGGACGGAATATGAAATGAAAGCCTCTGCACAGCAGACGATATGAAAGAATAATACTTTCCACAGGAGGACATGACAATGATGGATAAGTTTCCGATTGGTTTCTGGAACTATACGGTAACCGGTCAACAGACGGCAAAGGATGTGAAGGACTGGGCGGATCTGGGGATGACCATGGCCAACAGCCCGGAATACTGGGAAGGCTGCGACAAAAAAGCCATGCTGGATATCCTGGATGCCTGCAGCGAACACGATATCAAGGTGATTCTGTGCGACCGCCGGGCACGCTGGTGGGGGATTTCCAAGGATCCGGACGGTGCCAGAGCACGGTTTGAAGCGGCTCTTGCAGATTTCGGCAGCCATCCCGCAGTGCTCGGATTCCATGTGGGCGACGAACCCAATACCGATGAAACCTTTGAAGAAAGCATCATGGCTCACAGGATGCAGCTGGAAGCAGCTCCCCATCTGGTTCCCCATCTGAATTTCCTTCCTTACTGGGAAGGGCAGGAGAAAACGCTGCTCAAGTTCCCCACCTTTACCGAATGGGCGCAGAGCATGGCGGACAGGGCCGGGCTGAAGATCCTGTGCTACGACTGCTATGCCCAGATGAATCCGGAAGAAGCGGGTGTACATACTTACTTTACCAATCTGCGCAAGTTCATGGAAGCGGCTGATGTCACCGGGATTATCCCGTGGACAACGCTGCTGTCTGTAGGGCATTTCCGGTACCGCTGCCCCAGTGAAGACGACCTGCGCTGGCAGCTGAATACCGCTGTAGCTTCCGGTATGAAGGGGATTCTGTGGTTCTTTATTTACGAACGGATTCCCACCTCCAACTACCGGCTGCCGCCCATCGATGAATTCGGCGAACGGACTCCTACTTTCGGTGCGCTGTCCCGTGTGAACCGCCACTTCCTCCATCAGTTCGGCGATTTCTTCCTTCATGCCAAGCATATCTCCACCTACCATACCGTCAAGTCTTTCGGCGGCTATCCGTTGTTTGTGCCCGGCGAAACCAGTGACAGAATTCTGAATGTGACCTGTGACCACGGTCTGCCGGCGGTTGTCAGCTTCTTTGAAAAAGACGGCGGCAAGTACATGGCGGTGGTGAACAATACCTGCACAGAAAGCGGTCTGTTCAAGATTCACGTGCCGAAGGATGCCCCCATGCTGAAGCGGTTTGACTGGAACGGCAACTGTGTGGATATGAAGACCAACGCATGGGATGCTTTCTACGGAGAAACCGAAACGGAATGCATCGGCGGCGACTGGCTGGCTTCCGGTCAGATGAAGCTGTACAGATACGAATAATCGAGAGTGAATAAACAAAAAGAACCCCGGACGGTTCCGTTCTGGAATCAGCCGGGGATTTTTGGTGCTATTTGGATTATTTTTCGTAGATGTGGGTGACTTCGTCGTAGTAATTCTGGGTCTTTTCTTTGACGGAAGCGATCTTGGAGGCCAGGTCGGTCTTCTTGCCGGTGATCAGATTGACCAGGATAT
>SVSN01000021.1 GCA_015064285.1 Oscillospiraceae bacterium
GTCAGTTTTTCGGTCAGCATATTTTTCTCCTGTATGTATTGGTAGTCAGATAAATCTGCCAGATTCATTATACAGGAGAATGTTCGGTTATTGTAATCAACAATGGCCTGATTGGGGAGAAAGATATATTTCAGATTTTGGTTGGATCAGCGTTATCGTAATCAACAATGGTATGTACGGAAAAACACACTGAATCGCTGTTTTTCGCAGCTTTTCAGTGTGTTTTCTATGGTATTGTTGATTATATTTCAAGAGCGATTACCAAAATAGAACCCAACCGCTGGCGCGGTAGAAATCGTTCGTACAGTATCCTCCCGCCATACAGTTCATACAAACTTTAACTCTCTCCTGTATAATATCTCCACCACACCAATGTGTGAGATCTATACAGGAGATTTTTTATGCACATAATTCTTCAAAAACTCCGTGAAGATATGCAGCTTCGCGGATTCAGCAAACATACAATCCGATCTTATACCGAATGTGTCACGGAATATCTTTCACTTTTGAACAAACCGCTTTCTGCGACAACCGAATATGATGTACGGACATTTCAGCTTTATCTGCAGAATGTCCGGTACCTTACACCGGGTTCTGTCAATGTACATATGGCGGCTGTCCGTTACCTCTATGAAGTCACACTCTGCAGACATATGAACTGGAAGATCGCTCCGATGATGAAGAAGCCTCACAAACTGCCGGAGCTGCTGACCCATGAGGAAATCCAGATGATCCTGGACAACACTCTGAACCTCAAGCATAAGACTATGTTCATGCTTGCATACAGTGCCGGGCTTCGTATCAGTGAGATCGCTCATCTCAGGATTACGGATATTGACAGTTCCAATATGCGAATCTTCGTGAAAGGCGGCAAAGGAAACAAAGATCGGTATACGGTTCTTTCGGAAGTATGTCTTGATACACTGCGTCAATACTGGCGGATGTACCACCCGAAACATCCTGAAAATTATCTGTTCCTTGGAATGCGTAATATGACCTGTATTACTGTGGGTACAATTGCCACAGCGTTTGATAAGGCCGTAAAATCTGTCGGCATTACTAAAAATGTTTCCATGCACACTCTGCGGCATTGCTTTGCCACAGACCTTCTGGACAATGGGGCCAGCCTGATGGAAATCAAAGAACTGCTCGGTCATGCCAATATGCAGTCCACTTCCATCTATCTCCACCTTGCCAATGTTGCTGCCAATATTACAAGTCCGCTGGATGTACTTTACGGTAAAGAAGATGGCTGAAATTCAGGATATTCTGCATGAATACGGTGATGCCTTTCTTGCCTCCCATAAAGTTTCCAATGAACAGAAGAAAGTCATGACAGCATTATCGGAATGCCGGACTGCATCTATGGGAGCACATAAAATCATCTGCGATGCATGTGGGCACACAGAAATATCGTACAATTCCTGCCGTAACCGTCACTGTCCGAAATGCCAGACTTTCAGTAAGGAAAAGTGGATTGACAAGCAAAAATTATGCCTTCTACCGGTAGGATATTTCCATATCGTTTTCACAATTCCGGATACGTTAAATCCGGTGGCATATCAGAATCAACGTACTGTATATAACCTCTTGTTCAAGGCAGCATGGGAAACTTTGCGTGATCTGTCCTCAGATCGGAAATACCTTGGCGCAGAGATCGGCGTGACCGCAGTTCTGCATACATGGGGACAACAGCTTGTCTACCATCCGCATATTCATTGTATTGTCAGCGGCGGCGGTATTACGAAGGATGGAAAATGGAAACACAGCCGGAAGAAGTTTTTCCTGCCTATGCGGGTAATGGCAAAGCTGTTCCGTGGAAAACTTCTGGCATACCTTCGGGAGGCGAAACTGGAATTCTTCAACGATTCTGCCTATCTGAATGATCCGGTCAGTTTCGACAGACTGATCCGAAGCTGTTATGAAAAAGAGTGGATTGTTTACAGCAAACCGCCTTTCCGTTCCACAGAAACCGTAGTGGAATATCTCGGCAGATATACGCACCGTGTTGCAATCTCTAACAACAGAATTATCGCTGTACAGGATGGTAAAGTTACATTCAGCTGGAAGGATTACAAAGACGGGAATCGCCGGAAAGTAATGACGCTGAACGCGGATGAATTCATACGACGTTTTCTGCTTCATGTACTGCCGAAAGGATTCAACAAAATCCGGCACTTCGGATATCTCGGCAGCCGTTACCGCGCAGTCAAGCTGGGGTTATGCCGCAAATCCTTGAAAGTGAAAACGGTATATCACCTGAAAACTACAGATGAAATTCTGCAGGGTATGGGAATCAATCTATACTGCAACTGTCCTGTCTGCGGTTCTGAAAAGCTGCATCATAGTTATACAATGAGAATGAATAACTGAGATTTTTGTTGCCCCTGCGTTATGGGGAGGGGGAAGCTATGCGCTTTTTTCAAAAGAATTCTGTGTGCCAGGCTTATATTGTGTACCACGGATTTCCGGAATACCAAATTTTTCGCAGGAGATGCTGTTAATATCCCCATAACGGTTCGCGGCTGGATTCTATGAAATTATCAAAACTCACGTTGGCGTTTTCTGATGCCTTTTTTTGTTGGTGAGTTTCGATAATTCTCTATTCATAATCGCTCTTGAAATATAATCAACAATACCATAGAAAACACACTGAATCGCTGTTTTTTCTCAGCTTTTTGGCGTGTTTTGAGGTATATAGTTGATTATATTGCGTGGTCGATTACCATACAGGAGTACGCATTTAGTATCTGATCTGGTCCCCTGTCACATGGGATTATTCTTTGACTATATAGCATAACCTGGAATGTGAAGTTCAAATTGTACCCCGAAAGCTTAAAGCCTGATGATTCGTGTGAATTTCTCGTTGTGATCTTGTGTGTTGGAACTACAGTACAGACGAAGAATCACTTAATAGATCGGTTCATATGTGTTATGTTTGGTGGTATTTCACTGGGTAAAAAAACGGTTGGCAAAAAAGAGAAGATACTTATTGACCGGTGTTGTAACTGTCAATAGATCTCCTCTTTTCTAGGATAATTTTTAGTATACCACTTTACAGGTTAAATTTTCTGCGTAGTATGTCCGACAGATACCTGCTGACAATTCTATGCCCTTCGCGTTTTGGATGGATAGGGGAGGGCGGAATCCATCCTGTAGAATTTATATAGAATACAGAATCATCCCATTCGTTATTAAAATTCTCCACAGCAGATCGGATTTCTTCTGCTAATGTTCCATTGAATGGCGTCAGTGCTATGATGTGGGCGTTGGGATTTCTTTGTCTTACCAGTAATAGCAAACTCTGATAAGCTTGTTTAAAAGTATACGCCGACGCATTTATATCGTTTGTCCCATGATTGATGACAACAAAGTCCGCAGATATGGGTTCTGCAGGGTACCCATCCTTGTAATATGGATACGACTGACTAGCTGGCGGTACGTTTCCAGAACCACTTCGGGTAACCCCCAATGAACCATAACCGATGATTACAGGTCGCAGATTCAGTGCTTTGGCAGTCAACCATGCATATCCTGCAACTGCATCATTCAAATATACCATATCCATGTAGGATCCATACCGTGAATATACACCGATATTATCAATCGAAACGCCTTCAGTAATTGAATCCCCCAGAAATTCAATAAGCGGTCGGGTATCCGGAGGGAGTGGCAGAAATTCATCTGCTTCTATTGTCCTAATGGATATTTTTGATTGCAAAGGAGCGAACCACCGTTGTTGTGATTCCATAGAACTCTTTAGTATGATCTGTACACTATGATTTCCTTCTTCAGCTGTAATTCGGATATATTTATCTAAAGGTACTTCCACCTTTGCACCTTCATCAATGGAAATATAAACATGAGGATAGGGAGTCACACAATCATTTATGTCAAATTCAATTACAGCAGTATCCCCTGAAAAAGCGAATTCTGCATAACTCCCGGTGGCAGTCGAAACAGCTTCGGTATCTGACACACACCAGCGCCCCGTATAACGTATAAGCGGATAATTCGAGCTAACAATCATGTCTTTCTTTTCTCCAATAGTTACTATTCTCCAACAATATGTACGAATGCATCATAATACCGTTCTCCCAGTTCATACATTGCTTTACGACAGAAATGGATTGTGTCATTACCGTGAAAAGGATTATTTTCGTCATCCTGTGCATTGGAGAGTAGTCCAATACTTTCCACAAACGAAGCGTTTCCGATATCTTTGCATACATTTCTGATAGCGGTTACAACAGGATCAGCTATTTCTTTATTCTGGTCATACCATTGTTCCGTAAAATTACCTGCCACAAAAGGTAACTCTGGGATTTGAAAAGCTTTACGGACAGACTGAATAAATTCCGTGAGATGTTTGTAATGTACATCATAGGAAGCATGATACACTGCGTCTGTTTCCCCTTGATGCCATAATAAAGCAATCAGACGGTTTTCAGGATTCAATTCCATGGAAGTCTGCAACATCAGCATCATTCTGTTATATAACCAGTCTGTTGTTTTCCAGTGTCCGTCCAGAAATCCTGTACCACCGGCCGCTGTACGCAGAATCAACAGTTTTCTGTCTGCTGCAAGTCTGCCGTCATTTATATATCTTTTTGCAAAAGATAATGAAAAATTCCCACGGACAGTATTGTTCTGAGCATATTCTCTGGCAATTTCAAAATAGAAATCTTCCGAAAAACGCCAGTCACCGGTAAGGTACCACACTCGATCGTTTGGCTGATATTCATTTTCAACATTTCCAAACGCGGTTCCATCGCTATTTGACTGTCCTGCTTGAATAATAATGTCATACTTCTCTTTACTGAAATCCTTAAGCAACATATTACATCCTCCTGATGTATGTAATACTAACGCTGTTAACCCATTGAAATTCTGGTTAACCAATAGGCTTCCAACAGTGCTATCGGTGCACAGGTTCTGTGTTTCTCATAATCCACAAAATCTGCCATTCTGCACAGTTGTTCCAGAGAAGCATTGCTGATCTTCCATCCTGGACAAGTGGCGGCAATGGTAATGCCCTCTCCCACAGCACGAAGCGGATAATAGGATTGATGCTCTCTGAAATCCGACGGTTCAGGAACAAAATATCCTATATCCCCCCAGACCCCGGCATAGCGGAATTTGGACTCACGCCATACAGTATAGGGAATTTCCAGCCACGCTTTTCCTTTCGGCGTCATCAGCTCTGCGGTTTTCTGTACAGCCAGTGCCTCATACGGTTCTGCCAGTTTTTCCATCATGTGCAGAAGCGTATTCCGCACCGTGGTATCTTCTTCCAGATCATGGATCATCCGCATGGAATACTGCATCTGCAGTGCTGCATATGTAGGTCCAGACAACGGAATATATTCCATGGATTTCTGTACTGCTTCGTCACGATACTGCAGATACATTTCCCGCCAGTGACTTTCTCCTGTGGTTTTCCATGTCAGAAGATAGAGCATAGGTAACCGCAGGGCTTCATGGGGATGGATATCTCCCCACATTTTTCCGGCAACACCGATTCTTCCATCTTCTCTGAGGAAGTTCCAGTTGTTTTCCGGAATCACTTCTGCTTCAAACTTTTCTGCTATGGTAGTCAGGCACCAACGGATGTTTTCTTTCTGCGTATCATCGGCAAGCGGAGAAAAATACAAACGATATGCAGCATAAAACCAGTCCGTATACTGATCTCTGGAAGTATCGATATAATGGCTCTGACAGTCTATGGGAGACACACCGCGGGGCAGAAAGCCCTTCTGATGAGAAACTGAAGCATCCAGTATCAGTCCCTTACAGATCTTCGCAGCATACTCCCGCATGGATTCATCTCCTGTCACTTCGTACCGTGCAACCACCGCATCCATCATGAGTCCCGCATTGAGCATGCAATCCTCCATACCGGTGCCATATCCTGCCGGATTGGGAATCAGCAAATTGATCATTTCCGGTTCCGGCAGGTATTCTGATGCTTTGACAGCGTCTCCGGCAAGATGGTTGTAAAACATTCCGGTGCGTTCGTCATAGAGATGATTCCATATATAATTCCACACATTTTGCAAACACTTTTCCATAATTCACAGTTCCGCCCAATACTCGGCGATAGCCTGCACACATTTCTTGGGCTGGCGATCCCTGGTAAACACACCATACGGACTGATATTGGAACCGAAGAACACGCTGCCATCTTCTGACACTTCCCACTCATGATCCGTGAAGTGCCAGATTGCGTATCCGGCAATCTTATCTTCCATAGCCCGCATATCACAGAGCAGTACATCACTTTGTTTGTCTTCGTCCCAAAAACCGTCTGCTATCTTTTCGGAGGGATATCCAAACTCAGTAACAACTACAGGTTTACCTGGATACTTTTCGTGGAATACCGCCAACTTGGCAGCCCAAAAGTCGGAAGCATACTGATCATCCTCAGCTGTAAGGTTCAAGGTACCTGTCTGATTTGTGTGTTCCATGGTAACATATGCATTGACACAGATCACATCATCATGAGAGAACAGAATCCCCGCCCGTTCTGGATCAGCCCACCAACATCCCTGGGAAACATGTACAGCAAAACGAGAATCATCAAGTTCCTTGACATATTGGATCAGCGCATTGTTCATCTGTTGCATTTGCTGAACATCCTCATTACTTTCATTGCTGACTGACCAGAACATGACACAAGGATGGTTATAGTCCCGTTCAATCATTGCATGAATTGCTTTTTTAGCATTCGTATACATCTGCGGCAATGCACGTTTGGTTTCTTTTTCATCATATTCCTTGATTCCTACCATCGGTGCACACAGAGGAATTTCATCCAGAACCAGAAGCCCCAACCGGTCACAGATGTCCAGTTCCTCCTCACTATGCGGATAATGACAGAGCCGCACAAAATTGGCTTTCATCTTCTTCATGATTTCAAAATCCCGTCGGGCATTTTCCAAATCGGTGGCCAGCATGGTACGGGGAGAGTCTTCGTGCCGGTTGAAACCGCGAAGATGAATCTCTTTTCCATTCAAATAGATCTTTCCGTCTCTGGAATCAATGTCCCGAATACCGAAGGAGATCATATAGTTATCTTCTGTACCACTGGTTGTCATAACAGTCTGACAGGTGTACAGAACAGGATTATCCAGTTCCCAAAGTGCAAAAGCATCCAGTGGGAACAGAACTTCCGAGACTGTTTCAGACATAGGCTGCAGTACAATGGTGTTTTCACCGGTCAGGCCATTTTCCGTGCAGGTATGTTTCACAGAAATTGTTTGTACTGCATCCGTACCGTTCACAATTTCCGTCACCATCCGCAGACCAGTATCGCTCTTGACTGCCTTTACATTGCAGATATAGCAGGCAGGCGTAGAATACAGAGATACACTTCGGATGATCCCACCGTGTCCTCTCCAGAAATGGCTGGGCGGCAGCATACCCGGAATCATACGATTGTTTACACGGACACAGAGCAGGTTCTCACCGGGTCTGACATATTTAGAAATCTCGAACCGGAAAGGCAGGTAATCGCCGATATGGAAACCTACCGACTGTTCATTGATCCAGACATCGGCTCTGTAATTGACAGCTGCAAACTCCAGCCACAGGAGAGCTTCCGGCATTTCTTCCAGCATAAAGCTTTTCCGGAACCATACGGTACCGCGATACCCTGTGCATTCCTGTGCTGCACCTTCATAGGTGCAGGGAATTTCGGCACTGCGCCAGCAGGCAGTATCACATGAAGACAGCATATACCCCTTTTCCCCGCCGCTGTTATCTCTATCCAGAATAAATTTCCATGTTCCGTTCACATCCAGCAGATGATTTCTTCTGTTCATTGTATTTCCTTTCAGCCTTAGGCATTTACTCTATTTCAGTTACAGGATGGCGGAAGAATATCCATGAGCATCATTCCCATCAGGATTTCCGCTACAGTCCATCCGGTTTCACAGCAGTTTGCCGCCCAGCCCACATCATGGGGACAACCATACGCTTCCTGCAGATCCATATCAAACGCACGGCACCAGGCACCGTTTAAAAGCGGATTTTCGGATATCATCTGTGTACGCATGAAAAATGTAACTACATTTTTCCATAACTTCAAAAACATATCGTCTTTTGTGGCATGATATGCATAAGCAAAACCAACCGGAAGCCAGTTCATGGAATACAGCGAGTCTGTAACGGGATCACCGTTTTCTGTCAGAAGAGAACATTCCCCTCTGGATTCACGGCTGCAAACAGCTTTATACCCTGTATCCCACTCTCTGTACCCTCCAAAGGGATGGCGATGTTTTTCCAGATCTGCTGTTACTCTGTACAGATATTCTCTGTGCTTTTCCTCGCCGGTAACATCATACAGAACTGCCAAAGCAAGAATCAAGCGGCACATTTCTTCGGTTTCACTCTGTTCTCTGCGCAGTTCCGGATAGAGGGACATCAATGTTTCCAATCCTTTTCTGGCAGTATGCAAATACTCTGTTTTTCCACACTTTTTGTAGGCAAGAAGCAGCGCAGCCAAATAGTATGCATTATAATGTGCACTGGGTAAGCCATGTTCCTGTTCTTTTCTGGCTTGCAGTTTTTCCGGATTCATTCTCCATGTATCTACCCGCGCTTCAGCCAATCCATCGCGGCATGTTATACCAACAAGAAAATCCAGACAAGTACAAATATCCCTAAAATACTGTTCTTCCCCCATAAAAAGAGCACCAAGAAGTGCAGGAATCACAGAACGTGCGGCATCATCCGGGTAACATACATTCCAGGCAGCATCGGTCCAACGCATCATACCCTTGAACGGTTCCTTACGGTTTATCATATTTTCATGTATGAATACACGGATATTCTCTGCAGTTTCTTTATGGCAGTTGCTGTTCGTCAAAAAACCATACATCGCAAATGCACCTGCCGCTTCACCACTGCAGTCAGTCCTTACGGCATTTGACCACAACTGTTCGCCATCTGGTAAAATATTATGGCGAAGGCCTTCCCGGATACCGCCTTTTCCGGAATCCACCAAAAAGTTTTCCAACCAACCTATTCCTTGTGCAACCGCTTTCTTCCTGTCATTTTCCCATACCGCCGGATCGCTCCAAGGTTCTGCGGAAGGATGCTGTATCACTTTTTCAGGTAAAAACTGTGGCAGTGTACCAGTCAGGAATCTAGCGATATATTTTACAAGTTTTTCCCAGTTCCCAGTCGGTGCAAACCTTGCTCTGTTATAGTTATGCAGACAAAACATTGCCATCAGAATATTTTCGCCAAGTCTGAACATCCCAGGTCTGCAGTTCTGCAAGATTTCATTTTCAGGCATATCTGTGTGTACATGGGCAATAATCTGTTCCTTATATACAAGCAGCGGTACACTATCTGGAATCTCAAACCATGGCGTTACAGTTCGTCCGCATTCATCATCCAGGATATCACCGGTCTCCAGACCTATAATCTCTTCTCCTGTTTTCGGTTTGACATAAACCAGGCGGCTGCGGGTAGTTTCCACAGGATCGGCTGAATAAATATCACGGAAAGAATTGATTGCCTGCAGAAACATTCTTTTACCTTTATCCGCTTCCATTTCCAGTTTGCTGCGCAGACGGGCATCGATTGTTTCTCCATGGGTGCCAAGAATACAGAAAGCATCGTATGCTTCTATCTCCTTTTCCAGCGCACCGGCGAAAGAAACAGTATCGGTTTGCACAGGACAACTCACAAGAACATTTGTCAGATCATACATATCCTCTGCAATAATCAGCAGTTTCATATTGTTTCTCTCCTTGTTTGGGAAATTCATATCTTATGTTTATATATTTATCATAACAATAACTGGGTGTAAAGTCAATACTTCGTAAAAAAGCTATATTTTTTGACAATATTTTTTATAAATGGACAACCTAAAACACCGTAAGATGTGATATAATACAAGTATGGATCACCAGATTGTTGTTTGCAGAAAGAAGGTACCTTTTTTGAACAATACATCCATCCAGGCACCGGGACTTTCCTGTCACACTTCTCTTGACAGATGTTTCACACTCATCAATGGGATTGACAGTACGCAGAGTCAACCCTTGCACAGACAAAAATATTATGAAATACAATATGTTGTCTCCGGTCAGGGATATGTCACTGTGAATCATCAGAAACTGTATTTATCAGCAGGAGATTATGTTCTTCTGTTACCAGGTGACCAGCATAGTCTTAAGGTAAAAGATTCTATACATATTTATTCCATAGAGTTCTCAGTAGATGGTTCCTTTCCCGGTCCCCCTGTTTATGAAGAAATACAAAAAATCTTTACAAGGCAGGAAACAGCCGTCATCAATTGTAAGAATAGTTCTCTGAAGTCCATTTTTGATAATCTTTTCAAAGAATGGCAGGATCGCAAGCCAATGTATATTTATAATATAACCCTTCTGTTCCAACAGATTCTTATACTGTGTTATCGAAATCTGCAATCAGATTCATTATCATATAATATGGAAGGAAAAAATGAAAATTCGATACTGGATACGTTCTTTGCCTTTCTTGAAGCATACATGGATGATCCGGATGTGCTGACATTATTCGAGAAGAATTATGGATTTAAAAGAGCAGTCCTTACACAACTTGCAAAGGAAAGATATAATAAAACAATCTTTCAGCTTTATACAGAAAAGAGATTTGAATATGCTCTTAATCTTCTTGCAGACGGCAGAAGTTTAATTTCGGATGTCGCACGAAAATGTGCATTTGCATCTGTCGCTTCCTTCAGCAAAGCGTTTACAAAACATTTTGGAATGAGTCCTTCAAAGTATGTGCAGACCCGGACAGCTTCCTATCAGGAAATCATCAGTGATATTTACGCAGACTTTTCCACTTGTTCTGATATATCTTTTATGACTGTTAACACAGATACAAACAAAGAAAAAACAGACACCAATGCTGTATACACCAATCCTAAATTACAGTTGCTTTAAGATACTGCAAATATTGTATATACAGACCGGATTTTATTTACTTGGTAAAAAAGATCCGGTCTGTTTTTTGCCAGGTTAGCTTATATACAGGATCATTTCAGGGCGTTGTTTTTCAAACTCCAGATAGCTGCTCCACAGGCAGCTTCTTCGATGCATGCAGAAATCTGTACGGGCATTCCAAATACATCCGCCACAACTTCCTGCAGCACTGAATTTTTGCGGATCCCGTTACCGGAAGCTGTTATATTCAGGATGTGTCCGACTGGCATCATCTGAAACATTCCATGCAATTCTCTTGCAATCCCGTACAGTACACCAGCAGCCAGGGATTCCGGTGTCAGATTATTCTCGCCAATCCCGGTAACTTCTCCTCGAACACATGGATCTGCTCTGGTTCCGCAGAAAGTTGTCGTTACAGAAAGTGCACTGCCGTTTTTGACACCTTCCGCTGCAAGAGAATTCATGAATTCATATTGCGGCGTATCCGGTAAACCACAAGTAACAGCATACCTGCGGAAAAAGTTCTCCAGAATAGCATAAGCCCTGCCTCCGCACAATGCGGAACCACTGAGTAAATACCTTCTGCCATCAAACGGTCGGGATTCCACCAAACCGGATGTATCCTGTACAGGAATTTCTGACAGCATGGAAATCTGACTGCCCGTGCCAATATTCACAAGTATCATGTGTTCAGGCTCTTTGACAGATCCGATAAAAGCAGCCTGATTATCTCCTATGGCTACCGTAACAGGAATATCGCGGTACGTTCCCAATACACGATTTTCGGCGATCACTTCCGGAAGAATATCTGTATTGATTTCCAGTTTTTCCAAAGCATCGATATCAAAATTCATGTTCTTATGTTGATACAGTCCCCATGCCGCAGCATTGGTAATGTGCATAACCGGTCGAGCCAGATCGCAAAGCCGCATTGTTATGTAATCCATAATAGTACAGCAGTAGTAGGGTTCAACAGGAATCTGTCCATGGAGAGTCAGGTGATACAGGGTAGCCAATCCGTAACCTTCCGGCACAACATAACCGGTTTTCTGCAGAATCTGTGCACACGTGCTGTCCTTACCCTGTCCGGCTCTGCCATCCTGCCATGTATACAAAGGCGACAGCACAGTACCATCATGAGCTGTACACAGAATCCCGTGCATCTGGCCGGTTACACCAATAGAAGACACTGTATATTTCTGCAGGAGAGTATCCAGAAGGGACTTAACCTTTTTCCATATCCAGTCCGGAGACTGCATATGTTCCCACGGATGTTCAGAAGGAAGTGCTGACTGGTTGGGGACAGTACAGGTTGCCAGAACCGTTTCAGTATGGATATCCAGTACTGCTGCACTGATCGTCGTGGTACCGATATCCAGTCCAATGGATATATTGTTTTTTGTGTTTGCATCCATAAGTAAAACCTTTCCTATGTATTTCAAGATACATTTCCATACACAATTCAGAATATATAGAAAAAATGACCGGGCATTCCGTTTTGGAAAACCCGGTCTTGTTTTATGGTACCTGATTACTGTTTTCCCCCGAAAACTTCGATCAGAGTTGCAACATCGGCCTCAAACTTTGGCTGAATGGATTCCATTGTGGAAACAAATATTTTACTGTTTCTGTCAATTGTTTTATACATTTCCTGCGTGTAGCTTGCCAGCTTCAGCGAAGTACCAATATCATATGTTTTGTTTGCAATTGCAAATCGAAGCATTTCTTCACTGATCTCATCACGTGTATTCCGAATCATAACTACGTCCTGAATAACGGTTTCCGTGATTGTATCCACAGAATAATAACCCATTACATCCAGAATAGCAGCGGTATGTTCCGGGTTTTCTGCTGTTACGGGAATTGCATAAGTGGAAGCACACATAGAGCCATTAGAAATATAGTTTTCCTGTTCTTCATTGAGTTTCGGGAAAGGGATGATACCAAAGCCATCATCCATCTTGTCACGCATTCCCTGCAAACTACCGATCGCTCCGGATCGATACATAAGCTGATTACTGCAGAACATAGCATCAGATCCAGCATAGTCAGAATTCATATCCAATTCAATAAATCTAACCGCCGGGTTCACAATAAGAGCATCATAAATAACATCGAAGGTATTCACCATCTTTTCGGGATGATAAGAATACGCAAACTGCGGACAACCTTCTTCATCGATAACTGTTGAAGGAGCACCTAAATATACCATCATCGCAGGGATGATACCGATAGATGCACTCATCCCAAAGATATCTTCATTGTCCATTTGTCCGTCCCCGTTCAGATCGGTAACGGCAATTTCCATATTCTGTACGAGTTTGTCTATCGTCCATACGCCATTTCGTACATCATCATATGGATATGCCACATTATTTTCATCATGCAGTTTCTTGCTGAAATACATAACTTCCACGGTACAGTCATCATCTATACAGATGTCACCTGTAGCAAAGAACTGCTTACTGCCAAAGAAAGTAAAGTTCTCATTGATACCCTTATCCCACCAGGGATTGTCCAGATGGATACTGTCCAGTTCTCTGAGATTCAGCAGAGCATTCTGTGTAACCAGCTCATAATTGTTCATCAGATAACTGCATATTGTGTCATAGGTACTGTCACCGGACTGCACAAGGTTCATAACATGAGGGTTGAACGCACCACCGGCAGGATCAACAAATGTCCCATTGATAGTGATATCCAGATGTTCTTCTGTAAACATATTACGGTCATATACGGCGAAACTTACGGAAGTTGTCCCTGTTTCCTCGAATGAATAGTCTACTTCATTTCCCATACCATAGGAACCGCCGGTCATGTAGATGACATTGAAGTCTTCACCGGAGAATTTCTGATCTGTAATGTTTGCTTTCTTTTCGGTTTCGACCGTGTCAGTTGTCGGGGGTGTTTCTGTTGTTTCACCACTCGTACAGGATACACCTGTCAAAAGAATAAGTGCACAGAGCAGCATACAAAAATTCTGTTTTTTCTTTTTGTCTTTCATTTTGCAAGTCCTTTCTCGTTATGGTAATGAAATCATGAATTCTGCTGTCAATACTATAGCAAAGAATAAAACAATAGTCAATCCTCCTAAAAATGATCGACCATTTTGGACAAACAAAAAACGTAATTGACAAAATATACTTTCTAGTTATATGTTATAATATCAGTAGCATCCTGCAGAGAACAAGAAAATTCTAAATGAATCCGAATAGAATAATGGATATTACAGCAATGGCTCAGCGTTTTTTGGTATTGGCCAAGCCATGCCGTGTACCAGAGATGTTCTCATACAGGCAGCCCGTAGATATAAAAGGAGAAAAATGTATGGCAAATGATATTTTGATTCCGGGAAAAAAAGAATTTGACGGTGGACGGGAAATCACAGTAGTTTATTTTAAAGAACGTTGGATCAGTGTGGAATTTATCCGTAACGATCTGATCAACAGTACCCATCCTTCCGAACATCATGTACAGTTAAGGGATATTGATACCAATGAGATCCTTTCTATAGGCATGTTCGGACTTATCGGACACCATGCTTTTGTCTGGAAAGACTGGTTATATATCTTTGCAACCGATCATTCCAACATCTGGATGTCCCGTGTGAAACATTTTGATGCCTGGAGCCGCCCCAAGCTGGTATTGCAATCCGATAATATAAACGGTCTCTGGATCAACAACAACACGGTCGTATACAATGGTGAATATTTTGTTATGGGTATGGATCTGGTAGGCGGTCCGTATACCAATACCGTTTGTTTTGCCAGATCCTATGATTTGAATGAATGGCATTTTATTCCCGGTGCCATATACCGTCCCCATCTCTATACTGCCTGCCCGATCCTGAAATATGATAACGGATGGTATTATCTGTTCCATTGCCGTGGAATAGAAAAATGGTTATTCGAGACATTTGTAGGTCGTTCTCGGGATTTGCTGGTATGGGAAGACAGTCCTCACAACCCGATCTTATCTCCCGATACGAATGAAATACTCCCTCCGCTGGTAGAAGGCGATACCAATGTTTATCATTCCTGTAATTATTCTGATCTGGAAGTGTATGAACGGGATGGAAAGACCATTGGATATTTTTCTGTAGCAACACAGAAACATGATGTGCAGGCATATGTCCAGCGTGCAGATTATAACGGTACCCTTAAAGAGTTCTATGCGGAATTATTTGATGAAAAGTAAGTAAATATTCTGCACTACAGCTTTGTGTTCCGGGTAATAACGAATAGACACATATGGTTGGTGTGCTTTACACAGTAAAAATTATTGTAACAGGAGAGATCATTATGCTTCCGATTCTTTTGCAGAATACCCCGTGGATGCTCAAATTCACAATGGAAAACGATGAAACCCAATTTCGATATGAAAAAGATGGAATACCCGTACTTGAAGCAGTTTGGCAAGATGGAATTCTGACTGTGTCCACTCTGTTTACTGCGAATGAAAAACCTTTATGTGTTCGGGGAGAAGCGGCTGTCGGGGATCGGATCCGGTTTATATACCGTCCCTACCGGCTGGAACTGTACTGCAATGATATACTGTTGGACGAAGAATGGCCATTCGGCGAACCGTATTTTTCAGCAGGAACACTTGTACATTCTACAACAGATCTTTCTCTGGAACCTATACCGGAGTCCGAACCGGAACCGGATGTAACAGGCAGTTTCACCGGTGCAGAAGGATGGATGCCCGGCGGTGGTGTGTATGTAGGTGACTGTATGCCATTTGCCCACGATAACCGATATCATGTGCTGTACTTAAAAGACCGGCATCATCACTGCAGCAAATGGGGTAAAGGTGCCCATCAATGGGAGCACATTTCCACAGCCGACCTTATCCACTGGGACAGACACCCCATGGCTGTTCCTATTGATGATCCCCTGGAAGGTTCCATCTGTACCGGTTCCTGGATTCTGGAAAAGGGACAGCATCAGCTGTACTATACTGTCCGTATGGTGGATGGTTCGCCTGCACCTATTAAGCGTTCCGTTTCAGAGGATGGTTTCCATTATCGGAAAGATACAGAATTCGGCTTTACTTTAAGTGATGCTTACACCGGTGCTACTGCCAGAGATCCCAAGATTGTCAGAGGGGAAGATGGTCTGATGCATATGTTTGTCACTACCCGGGAAGTGAAAAGCGGCTGTGGCTGTCTGGTTCATCTGACTTCACCGGATGGGAATAACTGGACAGAACTTGGTCCCATATACATCGCACCGGATGCGGCTGAACCGGAATGTTCTGACTATATTGCATTCAATGGGAAATACTACCTGATCTTCAGCCTGAATCTGAAAGGACAGTATCTGATTTCAGATGAACCTTTCACAAACTGGAAGGTTCCCAAAAATCCTGTAATACCCTGTGAATCTGTCCCGAAAGCAGCAGTTTGGAATGGGCGGATACTCTTCGCCGGTTTCAAAAAGATGGAAGGATATGCAGGTACAATGACCTTTCTGGAAGCTGTTCCCGGCGATAACAGAGAATTCACATATAAACAGGTTGAGGAATCCCAAGCCTGAACGATATGGCTTTCTGCGATATGCTGCCATATAGCCCATTGTCCTGCTGAGGGAAAGTTTGGTAAAATCAATGATAATGTTAAATGTTACCAGAGGGCGCGCCTCTCCTATGAATATACTACTTCCTAGCCCAAGTAAACACTATGTTACCTATTACATCACACAATGTGATAATAAAGAACAGGAGAAAAGAAAAAATGAAAAAGATTCTTGCACTGGCAATGACTGCAGGTATGCTGCTTTGCTCTATGGCTACAACGATTTCTGCTGCTCCCGATAAGGGTTCTTATGGTGAGGTTCCGCTGTATAAGGGTGGTATCATCGTAGATGGACAGATGGACGAAGCATATTCCCTCGGTTTGAAAATTGATGCATCCCACGATTATGGTGAGCCCTGGGCTACTGATACCACTGCTGATATTTATATGCTGCACGATGCTGAATATCTGTACATTCTGTATGATGTAAAGAGTGCGTACGATATTGACCCTACGAACTACAACTTCGATAATGCCAATGCTGACGATCACTGGACAGGTTCCGGTACCGAACTGTTTATCGACTGGGCCAACGATGCCACTCTTGCTAAACTGGGTGGCTGGATCAACGGTCAGTTTTGGGGATCTACTGGTACTGCCTGTGCAGGTCAGGAAACTAAGTATGTTGCTGAATACAAAACTACTTATGATGTAGCTGCCAAAACTTATATGCTGGAATGGAAACTGCCCATGCTGGAAGGTGCTGGTATCGGAAGCGAAGTAGGTTTTAACGCAATGATCACTTCCAACAAGGATATGTTCAATGGTAGACAGGAAACCATCTGTTGTACCGCACCTGGCCTCGCCAACAATTCTGCTGATTACCTTAATATCACGCTAACAGGTGTAGAAGTTTCTTTACCTGAACCCATCGTTGAAGAACCCGCTGCTCCTCAGACCTTTGACATGGGCGTAATCGCCGCTGTTGCAGCTGTTGTTTCCGCTGCCGGTTATGCAGTTTCCAAGAAGAGATAAGCCCCAAAACATAAATCAGAGAGCGATACCTTCTTCTTCATAATATTTAATGTACCCCCAGTGAAGGACGCTGGGGGTGTTTCATATCACTATTTTGTAGCCTTAAGTCATTATACTATTCCTTTTCACAGGAAAGAGACTGATTATAAACATTGACATCACAAAAATCTGGCCCGGCGGATTATCACCAAACGTCTCGGACACGGTGGATTCAGTCATGTATATAAAGTCATCTCCGCCGAAACAGATGCAGTTGCTGCTGTCAAGATCATATCGATCCCAGACAACAACGATATCACTTACTATGTGATGTGAAAATCATGAATAGTGATTTTATCATATCCAAACAAATAAAAAAGACAGGTTTACCCGCCTGTCCTTTTTCATTGAATCATAATTTTCAACCCAGTCCCTCTTCCAACCACCCTCTCCTATATTTCATACCGTAACCCCGCCATTTCAGTTTTATCCACCCCCCATTCCGTCCCATTTTCTCCCCAAAATCCACTTTTGCATCCGGCAATTCTTTGCGGTATACTGAACCCATCACAGGGAACGGACAACCTGCACCAAAGCCGGGAACGAAAGGACAGACATCATGGTCAACAAGCGAACTCATCCGCACCATTGAAGAATTGCAGACTCTGGAACAGCTGATCCGGGAAGCAGAAGCCGAAGCGGAATCTCTGAAAGACAGCATCAAAGCCGTCATGGTGGAAAAAGGCACAGAAGAACTGGAAGCCGGAACGCACATCATCCGGTATACTACCGTTCTGACCCAGCGGTTCGACAGCACCTCTTTCAAGAAGAAGTACGAAGAACTCTACCGGGCATTTACCAAACAGACCACCAGCAAGCGGTTTACCATCAGCTGAGAGGGGGGAGTATCATGAAAGAGATCAGCAAGTACAGCCGTCTGGCTATGTATCTGGAAAAGCTCTATGACCGACTGAACGAAGACTTTTTCTCCGGGGAGCTGGAACGGCCTGTCATTACCATCCAGTCTACCGCAAGGGCATATGGTCATTATACCCTGTACGATGCATGGAGTGTGAAGGGAGAGGGCTACCGGGAACTGAACATCGGCGCCGGTACATTGGACAGACCCATCGAAAATGTTCTTGCCACCCTGCTGCATGAGATGTGCCATCAGTACAACGATGTGGTTCTGAATGTGCAGGACTGTTCCAGAGGAGGGACATACCACAACAAGCTGTTCCAGAAGACTGCGGAAGAACACGGCCTGACGGTGCGGAAAACAGAGAAGTACGGCTACAGCAGAACAGAACCATCGGATGTACTACTGGAATGGATTTTGAATCATAATATTCAAGAGATTCAGCTGTATCGGAATGACCTGCCCATGATTCCGGTGGCGATACCCGGTGGAGAGACTTTCGGAATAACGGTACATACTGGGAACAAAAACGGATCCAGACGGTATTGCTGTCCGATGTGCGGTATGATCGTCCGGGCGACCAGAGTGGTGTAAGTGATCTGCGGGGACTGCGGAATGGATCTGGTGGAAGGGTAATTGGGGGAAAGATTTAGACTATATAAGGGGGAGCAAAAAAGTCCCCCCTTTTTAGTCAGAATGATATACCACAGTTCGGATAATTTGACACAGTCCATCTTCTGTGCTATACTTTCTTACGAAAAAATACAAACCACATTTGGTTTCCAATTTGGTTTCCAACACATTTTCGGGAGACTGCATACACCTGAAATACCAAGGTATTTCCTTGCGATTTCGCCTATAGCCAAGCGGTAAGGCAGAAGTCTGCAAAACTTTTATTCCCCGGTTCGATTCCGGGTGGCGCCTTGGATAACGAAAGACAGTCTCCAATCGGGGGCTGTTTTTTGTTGCTTTTGGGTGAAAACAGATTCAAAAACGGTTTCATCATTTTTTACTGAGTGAAACCGTTTTCTTATATATAGTATTCTCACACGGCTACCGCTTCCGGCTGGCAGCTGTTGCCCCGTTTCAGTTTTTCACGGCTGAAATAGTCATCGTACAGCCAGTTTTCCAGTTCGTGCTGTCCGAGAATCAGGGGCATCCGGTTGTGGATCGATTCCACAGACAGGGTGGGACGGGTCGTCAGGATAACGGCATGCTCCACCCCTTCGAAAACATGGGTCATGCCTGCCAGATAGACCAGCCCCTGACCGATATGGTATTTCTGCTTTTCCGCCGACCATTCGTAGTAACCGGATGTAGGTACCGCAACACGGCGGTTGACGACATCTTCCCGGAAAAAACGTTTTTCCATGGCCGTTTCCGAACGGGCGTTGATGACAAGACCGGAGCGCTGCATTTTAGGAGGCGCACATTCCGTCGGATCCGCCAGTGCACCGGCCAGCGTCAGGCTGATGGGACGGTCGGTTTTGGCTTCCGCAAAAGGATACCCCCATTTTACGATTTTTGCCCGCAGAAAATAACCGCCTCCATACAGAACCGGGATATCATCTCCCGGAAATACTTCGCTGCGTGTCAGATAACGGGAGGCATTCCCCTTTTTCTCCCGTTCGATAATGGCGATCAGTTCTTCATCCTCGATCCATGCCTGGTATCTTCCGCACATGATTGTGTCCCCCTCATAGTTTTTTGTATCGCAGCCGCCGGATTGTGTACGCTGTACATCCTGCAGGGAATATCCGATCCGGCCGCTGGATTACGTACGCTGTACATCCTGCAGGGAATATCCGATCCGGCGGGTGGACAGTTTCCCTACGGCCAGATAACTGCCGTTTGTGACCGCATGGGTGCCGTAACGCTCCCGTATGGAATCCATGGTATTTTCCAGAGACAGCAGCCGATCCCGCTTTCGGTGATCCGTGAACAGATCCAGCTGCTCCGGTGCGTTTTCCGTGTCGATGCCGATGGCCCGTACTGTGACGGAACGGAGCGGCACACGCCAGACATGTTTTCTGCCAAACAGAGCAGCGGCTTCTGCGGCGATCTCTCTGGCCAGCTGTGTGCGGTGGGGCAGCTGACATTGGTATTCCCGTACCGTCATATCGTTTTCCCGTACCTGTACGGATACGCCGCCGGCACTGAGACGATTGGCCCGCAGTTTTGCCCCGATCTCTTCCGCCAGTTCTTCCAGCACATACTGTACTTCTGTCTGGTTTACCAGATCCTGTACGGTGGTGGTGCCGTGACCGATGGATTTGATGGGATAGGCTTCCGCCTGCCACAGAACCCGGGACGTGTCCAGCCCGTTGGCATAGACCCAGAGTACTTTCCCCAGTTTTCCCAGCCAGGATTCCAGATATTCCACCTTCATGCCGGCGATATCCCCGATGGTACGGCAGCCACGGTAATAGATCTTCTTATATGTCTTCATCCCCACGCCCAGCATTTCAAAAGCCGGCAGAGGCCATACGATTTCCCGGAAGCTGTCATAAGGGATCTCGGTAACGGCATCCGGCTTTTTCATATCCGATCCCAGTTTGGCGAATACTTTGTTGAAGGATACCCCTACCGATATGGTCAGACCGGTTTCCGCTTTTACCAGACGGCGCAGCTTTTCTGCAATTTCTCTGCCGGAACCGAACAGATCCCGGCTTGCGGTTACGTCCAGCCAGCATTCATCAATCCCCATGGATTCGATCTGATCCGTGAAGCGGCTGTAAATCCGGCGTACCGCTTTGGAATAATACAGATACTCATCATAATGCGGCTCTGCAATGACCAGATCGGGACACTTTGTCCGTGCCTGATATATGCTCTCTCCCGTCTGAATCCCGAATTTCTTGGCAATGTTGTTTTTTGCCAGGACGATGCCGTGCCGCTGTTCCGTTTCACCGCCCACAATCATGGGAACATCCCGGTATTCCGGGTGCCGGATGCTTTCCACCGAAGCAAAATAATTGTTCAGATCACAGTGCAGTATGGTGCGTGTATCCATGCCTGCCACCCCCCTTTGTATACCATAGGCGAACATAAAATCAGAACGCCTGTTTGTTTCTGCTTATAGTATACACGAACAACGGTTCTTTGTCAAGAGGGGTGCGGCAAAAAAAGAACAAAAGTTTTCGGATGGGGCAGAAAAAACGCCTGCTTCCCGGAGGAAACAGGCGTAAGAGATGGATGCGGTTTACTGAAGTGCCTTGATCTTGTCAGCGTAATCGTACAGTTCCTTGTCGGAAGCAGTGCTCATGGCAGCGTAGAAGGAGCCGAAGCCCTGGTTGCCCTTGCAGTATTCCAGAAGGGCGTAACCGTAACCCTGGAAGCCACCGAAAGCGGCACCGAAGTTGTACTTCACGTTATCCAGAATGGTTTCGATCATGAACTGCGCGTCTTCATCCCGTGTACCCTTGGTCAGAATGGAGTTTTCCACATAGGCCGGGTATACATACTTTCTGCCGTAGTAGGACAGAGCGTCAGCAACGGCGGCGGAACGTTCGATGTTGGAGATGGAGGCAGGGAAGGTCACCAGCAGACCTGCGGCGGTGGCAATATAGTTTTCCTGCAGCTGGTCATACTTGGGGATCGGCACCACACCGTAGCGTACATCAAAGTCACGCAGGGCGGCGCACTGGTTCAGAGTCAGAATGGTGAATACACAGCTCTGTTCTTCTGCCAGAGGACCTGCACCCGTCCAGCCCATGGGGCAGTAGCTGCCTTCGGATTCCACCATCCAGGTTCTCAGCTTGTTGAAGACGGTTTCGGTTTTTTCGGAATGGAAGGTAACATCGATGTAGTTGTCTGCATTCTTTGTGGTGATGTCCACATAGTAGTTGGACAGATTGTAGATAGACTGAAGCTTGCCGTGGAAGCCGTACAGGTCGCTGCCGTCTTCGTCACGGATACCGTTACCGTTCCGGTCTATGTAGAAATCCTGGGTCATGGAGATCAGCTTGTCAATGATCCATTCGTTTTCATAGGCCAGTGTATAGGGATCTTCCATACCATAGTCTTCGATCATATCCCGGTTGAAGAATACGGCTTCCAGGTTGTAGTTGGACAGACACATATCGCCCATGAGCATATAGGCGTTCTTGCCGATGGACAGTTCATCAAAGCAGGATTTGTTCCACCAGGGATTGTCTGTAGTGATGTAGGGAACATTGTTTACGTTGTAGAAATATCCTTCCGCAGCCAGGTAGGTGGAGTTGTACATGTTGCCGGTGAAGATGTCATAGTCGTCGGAACCGGCCATGACAGCAGCCATAACATTGGTACGGAAATCGTTGTTGTCCCAGGTGTTCACAACAGGAGACAGCTCCACGTTCAGCAGATCGGAAACATCCAGATTCCGGTTGAAAATGGCATCGTTCAGCACATCCCCGTTCAGTTCCTCGGCGATGTGTTCAATGCGGTAGGCACTGTGATCAAAGGTATAGATGTGGACAGTATATCCTTCATAGTCCAGACCTTCGGGCAGCTGAAGAGCAGGCATGGTTTCTTCTGTTTCGGCGACGGTCTCGGTGTTGCCGGCGTCATCGGCAGAGGTTTCCTGTGTGGCACCATCTCCGCAGCTCACAAGCGGAATCAGCAGCAGCAGAGACAGCAGCAGGCATAAAATCCGTTTCATGTGTTTTTCTCCTGTTTTATAAAAAGTTTTAAGAGTGGTATGCACCCTGTATATATTATAATATATACCCTGCAAATGTGTCAATACCTGAGAAATACTTAGCAGTGAAAAAAATCCCCTGCCTCTTGCGAAAACAGGAGACAGGGGGATTTCTGTTATGTTGTTTGGGCGAGTATGGAATTACTGTTCCAGTGCCAGAATCTTGTCAGCAACGTCGTACAGTTCCTTGTCGGCGGACTGGTTTCTTGCTTCATAGAAGGAAGCGAAGCCCTGGTTGGTTCTCTGGAAGTCCAGCATAGCACAGCTCCAGCCGGTGAAGCTGCTGTATTCCTTACCGAAGTCGTAGAATACGCTGTCCAGAATGATTTCGATCATCTTGGCGGCGTCTTCGTCACGGGTACCCTTGTACATCAGGGTGTTGTCTACATATGCGGGCAGTACGTACAGTCTGCCGTAGTAGGACAGAGTGTCGGCAATGGCAGCAGAACGTTCGATATCGGTTGCGGATACAGGGAAGGAAACAACCAGACCGGTACCAACAGCGGTAAAGTCTTCCTGCAGTTCGTCATACTTCGGAATCGGAACGATACCGTAGTCCAGGTCGTAGTCACGCAGGGCTACACATCTCTGGAGAGACTGCATAACGAATACACAGTTTTCGTATTCAGCAAACTGAACGTAGTCGGTCCAGCCGTCGGGTTCATAGAGGAAACCGTCGGAAGCGGTGAACCAGTCTTTCAGCTTGGTCAGGATTTCTTCGTTTCTTTCGGAACCGAAGTTAACCTTGATGTAGTTGTCTTCGGTCTTTTCAACGATCTTCAGGTAGTAGTAAGCCATATTGCAGACGGAGTGGCTGGCACCGTAGATACCGTATACGTCACCGCTTTCTACATCACGTACGCCGTTACCGTTCAGGTCCTGATAGAAGTCCTTGGTCATTTCGATCATGTTGTCCAGCAGCCATCTGTCTTCGTATACCATGGTATAGGGATTTTCCAGATCGTTGTTGGTAATCAGTTCCTTGTTGAAGAATACGGCTTCCAGAGAGTAGTTGGAGGCACAGATGTCACCCATCAGCAGGAATGCCTTGTCACCGATGGACAGTTCTTCGTAAGCGGACTTGTTCCACCAGGGAGAGTTCAGCGGATCGATGTAGGGCATCTTGGTTACATCGTAGTAGTAACCGTTGGCGGACAGATAAGTAGAGTTGTAGGTGTTGCCGGTGTAAATATCATACTCGTCGCTTCCGGACATGGCAGAGGTACGAACCATATAACGGAAGTTATCGTTATCCCACTTGTTGATAACGGCGGTGATCTTTACGTTCAGCAGATCGCTGGTGGCCAGGTTACGGTTGTAGATGGCGTCGTTCAGAACTTCACCGGTCAGTTCTTCCGCAACGTGTTCCCAGTGATAACCGGAGTGCTGGAAGGAGTAGATGTGTGCTTCGTATCCGCCGTAGTCCAGATCAGCAGGTACGGACAGAGGGGGCATGGTTTCTTCTTCGGTTTCGGTTTCGGTTTCGGTTTCGGCAGCGGTTTCATCCACCACAGTTTCGGGCGTGTCCGCTGTCTCTTTTTCTGCGGGTTCTGCGCCGCATGCCACCAGAGGCAGCGCGGTCAGGAGCGCCAGCAGAAGACAATGTAAACGTTTCATATCAGTCTCCTGTAAATTGAGTTGAAAATTACACAAATATGTGCCTGAGGCTATTGTATCCGCAATATAAGGAAAAGTCAATAGGTGTTTGTAAAATGCGCAGGATTGTCCATATTTACCGCATAATTGTACAAACTGCCGGGGCGGGATCCCCACTTTTTTGCGGTGTGAATACTGCGGAAATGGTTTATTCTGCTTTGGCGCAGGCGGCGATGTATACGGCTGCCATGGAGGCAAAACCGTGGTTCAGGCTGCAGCCGAGATTGGAGTGTTCCCACAGGGTGCCGGTCATATCTGCCATGTTGGAGAAGAAGTCGCGGCATTCGGAAATAACCTGATCGTGATAGCCGAAATCGGTAAGCAGCTCCAGTCGGAGATAATTGCCTACGATGGCATTGGAAGGATATACATCGGGATACACGGTTTTTGCGTCACGCTTGGGGCCGAAGGTGGTCAGCATCAGGTCGAACAGTTCCGGATAGGCTTCCCGGGAAGCTGTGCCGAAATAGAAGGCGTAATACTGGGTGGTTTCGGTGGTGTGACCGGTCTTGGACAGATTGCCTTCGCTGTCCCGGATGCCGTTGTCTTCGAAGAAAGTGCCGTTCCAGGCCAGGGTGCGGATCATTTCTTTCATCTGTGCGCTCTTATCGGCAAGAGCAGGGTCGTTGTACATTTCTGCCACGGCTTCCAGAGCGGCGGCCCAGATCATATTGGAGGGATAGTTGACACCACGGATGTAGTCGGCATCGTTGCATTTGCTCCATTCAATGAAGACCCAGCTTTCCAGATTTTCCAACAGACCGAATTCGTTGTAGTATTTGGAGAAGAATTTTACCAGACCGTATACCTTTTCCCGGGAAGCTTCCAGCATGGCGGTGTCGCCGGTGCGCTTGACATAGTTGCGCAGTTCCAGGATGTACCACATGGTCCAGTTGGGGATGTATACATGGTCGTTATGGTCGGAGGGGTAGCACATGGGCAGCATATTTTCCGGCAGGAAGGGGGACTTGTGGGCCATGGCGTAGTTTTCCAGGAAGCTCTTTTCCACCAGATTGTTGCCGGTGAACAGGGCTTCGGCACGGGAAGAGAAGTAGCTGTCGCACAGCCAGCCGGCCCGTTCTCTGGAAGGACAGTCGGTCAGGATGTCCACAGCGTTCTGGGCAAAGGTGTTGACAGCGGCGGCCACGATCTTGTTCAGCTCGGCGTCCTTGTAATCATACCTGTAATCTGCCGCGTCGGGGTTTTCGTACAGTACCATACCGAAGTCGGATACTTCCGCTTCTCCCTCGGTGATTACCACATTGGCAAACCGGGTGGCGTTGGCTTCCATGGAGATACAGGTATATTCGCCGGGAGCAAAGGTGTACTTCAGGACATTGCAGCAGGTGTTGCGGAAGGGAGAAACTTCGCGGTAGGTTCCCTTGTCCACCATCACTTCATCAAAGAGGATGTACAGGCTGGTACGGGCGGCTGCTTTCACCCGGAAGGTGAAGAAACCGGTAACGGTACGGGCGAAGTCGTAGATCTGGTACATCATGGGGCCGATTACATCTGCTTTGCCGTCTGCAATGGCTTCATAGGTGAACTTGCTGGCTTCTTCGCCGGAGTCTTCTTCCAGTTCGGCAGGGAAGAAACCCTTGAACTGATCGTTGTCCACATTGTAGGCACGGTCTCGCCAGGGGGCGGCGTTTTCATCGATGGATACCTTGCCGTATTCCACCAGCGTGCGGGCTTCCCAGGTGTCCAGCTTGGGATAGTGTACATACCGGGGCAGCAGCTTGTTCATGGCCACTTCTTCCGTTTCAACGGGAACACGGCCTGCTGCGTCGCCTGCATAGAAAGCAGCCGGGTCAGAGGTGAGATGGTAGATTTCGGTAAAGGTTCTCTGGAAGCTGAAACGGCGTACTTTCTGTACCCGTTCGGTCATGCGGTAGGCAGTGAAGTCGGAGGCTTGTGCAATCAGCCTGCCGTTTTCACAGATTTCCGCAGCGAAAAACGGTGCTTCTTCCACTACATAAAAGCTGTTGACATTGGCGGAGTGTACGTCGATGGACAGGGTGATGTGCTGACCGGCCCAGGGGGAAAGGTCATATTCGTCCAGACGGGAGTAACCGTGGGCGGCTCTGGCGGGGCCGTATCCGATCAGCTTGCCGCCTGCAAACAGCCGGTACAGGTTGGAAGCTGCCAGGGAGAGTTTGGTTCCGGCAGCGGGGGTCAGCGAATACTGAAATGTCAGGGTGATGTTGCGGGCGTCAAGAAGCCCCTTTGCCCAAATGGATTTCATAAAAAGTACCTCGTGTTTTCAGTTGAAATAACAGTTATAGACATCATACCAAAATCCGGCGGGAAAATCAAGAGGATGTGTGAAAAAAACGTTGTTCACACAAATATCACGGTTTGCCTCCATTTCTTCTCTTGAAATTTACGGGGATATGTGGTACTATATAGTATTATATAAATTGGGAAACAAAAACGGAAAAGGAGTCTACCATTATGGAACTGTACTATACTTCTCCTGCTTCCAAGTGGGTGGAAGGGCTGCCCATCGGAAACGGCAGGCTGGGCGCTGTTGTATACGGTGATCCGCTGCATGAAACCATTCAGCTGAACGAAGAAAGCCTGTGGACCGGGTATTACGATCCCTATGCGGATAACCCGGAATGTGCGCCCATGCTGGAAGAGATCCGTAAAGCGATTTTTTCCGGAGATTACGTGAAAGGTGAAGAACTGACCAATACCTATATGATCTGCCGCGGAAAGGGCTCCAATATCTGGGATGGCGGCTATGTGCCATACGGAACCTACCAGACCGCCGGAGAACTGCATATTGATTTTGCGTATGGTTCCGATGAAATTGGGGAATACAGCCGGAATCTGGATCTGGTAAGCGGTCTGGCGTCTGTACGGTTCACAGCGGGCGGTGTTCCCGTGAAGGGATATGTGTTTTCTTCTTTTGCTGCCGGTGTGACGGTTTGCTATTATGCCAGTGACAAGCCTTTTACGGCTGCCTGCCGGCTGACCAGAGAACGGACGTCTGCTTCTGCTAACGTAACTATGGGAACCATCTCCCTGATGGGAATGTTCCCGGATCATGGCGGGGACGGGGACGGAATTGCCTATGCTACCGTAGCCAGACTGTATCCGGAAGGCGGTACGCTGGAGGCTGACGGCAGTACACTGATTGCCCGGGATGTTACGGCCCTGGCCATTGTGCTGGACACCGAGACTACCTATGAGCCTCCGGAACCGGATACCGGGGTGGTGCTGTGCCGGGATCCTGCCGTGCCGTATGCTGCCTGCCTGGACAAACTGGTGAAAAATCCCATCCGGGGAACGGCAGACGTGGAAGATATGTTCTCCGAGAGCGCCCATATTCTGGCCGGGTTCATGAACCGTGTGCAGTTGGATCTGGACGGAAAAGATCCTGCGCGGAAGGTGCTGACCACGGACGAGCGGATCCGCCGGATGCAGCAGGGGGAAAGTGATACCGGGCTGCTGATTACATATTTTGCTTTCGGACGGTATCTGCTGGTTTCCTCTTCCTATAACTGCAGACTGCCTGCTAACCTGCAGGGGGTATGGGCGGATACCTATATCACACCCTGGAGCGGGGATTACCATATCAATATCAACCTGCAGATGAATTACTGGCTGTCGGAAACCTGCGGGCTGGGCGAAATGAACAAACCCTATTTTGAGTATATCCGTTTCCTGGCTGCCCACGGAGAACGTACAGCCCGGATCCAGTACGGGGCGGACGGCTGGTGTGCCCATACCAGTACCTCTCCCTGGGGCTTTACCGCACCCGGTCAGAACGCATCCTGGGGATCCTTTATGGCTGCCGGTGCCTGGTGCTGTACCCATATCTGGGAACGGTATGCTTTCTCCGGCGATAAGACCGTGCTGGAAGAGTATATTGATATCATGCTGGGGGCCGCCAGATTCTTCCTGGATTTCCTGGTGGAAGACCCCCGCACCGGCTATCTGGTGACCTGTCCCTCCAACTCTCCCGAAAACCATTTCTATGACCCCGTTACCGGAAAAGAATGTGCGATCTGTGCAGGCCCTTCCATGGACAACGAAATCATCAGAGATCTGTTTACCCAGACGGCGGAAGCAATGGAAATTCTGGGCAGAGGCGAAGAAGACATCTGCGGAGAAATGCGCCGGGCCTGTGCCAAGCTGCCCCCCATACAGATCGGCAGACACGGTCAGATCATGGAATGGAACGAAGATTTCGAAGAGACCGAACCGGGTCACAGACATACCTCCCATCTGTATGCGCTGCATCCCTCGGCACAGATTACCGAGAGCACACCGGAACTGCTGAAAGCCGCAGGCGTTACCCTGGAGAGAAGACTGGCAGCCGGCGGCGGTCATACGGGTTGGAGCCGAGCGTGGATTCTGAACTTTTACGCCAGACTGGGACAGGGAGACAAGTGCCTGGAAAACCTGAATGCGCTGCTTGCCAAGTGTACGCTGCCCAATATGTTTGATAACCATCCGCCTTTCCAGATCGACGGGAACTTCGGCGGTGCTGCCGGGATTGCCGAAATGCTGCTGGCAAGCCATGACGGAAAGATCGTACTGCTGCCTGCGCTGCCTTCCGATCCCGCATGGGCTTCCGGGAAGGTGACCGGGCTTTGTGCCAGAGGCGGATTCCGGGTAGACATGATCTGGAAGGACGGCCGGGTAGTGCGTTTTACCCTCCATTCCACATACGGCGGCCCCGTAACCGTACGGGTGCACGGGAAAGATCATGTGTACCGCACGGAAGCCGGCCGGGATCTGGTGTGCGAACTGCTGGTATGATGAGAATGGGCAAATACGGAGAAAAAATGCTCTTTGCAGCCGGAATCCCGGAGATGCTGACGGTTCCGGTATGGGCCGGGGGATATCATCCGCTGCCGGATGCAGGGGCGTCTGCCTTTCCGGAAAGCGATGGGAACGCCGGTGTAGTGGCTCTGGTGATATTCGGGGTGGTATTTGCCGTGGGTATTGTCCGGATTGCTGCCGGAAAATGGCGTGACCGGGGAGACGGCGACAAAGGCTGATCTTCCCCTGAACAGAAATTTTACGCAGAAAGGACGGTGTGTTCCGTGAAACGAAATTTCCTGCGGGGTTTTTGGCTCCCGGTGTTTTTGCTGACCATGCTGTCCTTGCTGGTTCTGCCTGCCGGAGCGGAACAGACGGAATGGCTTTTTGAAAGCGCGTACGTGCTGGACAGTCTGGAGTCCGGAGATCTGGAGAAGTATCTGACCGATCCTCTGGATGATTTTTCGGGACACTGGGAATTTGCGGGAGATGCGGAGAATCCGGGGAAAAGCAGCCTCGGCAACCTGGCGGTTCTGTATACGGACGATGTATCCCGTGAAAACGGCTATATGGAATTCCAGTATCTGGATGGTACCAACCTGAGCAGGGCCACGTCTCTGGCGTTCGGGATATCCATCCAGGACCGTACGGAGCATACCGGAGTGCCGGGGGAAACGATGCCTGCCGGAGTCTACCGTGTGGATGTGATCACTGTCTGCGGCGGACAGGAAGAAACCAGAACGGTGTATCTGGAAGGAAACCGCTGGTATATTGTGTACAGCGAACTGCCCCGCACCGTACAGCACAGGGAAGTGGCTTCGGTGACGATCCGGGTGGAATACGAGGCGGATACGGTGCCGGTCCAGCTGCAGATGACATCCCTGTGTGCGTCCGATAAAGACTGTACAGTGGTTTCCCGGTTTTATTCCGAAACGGTGGAAGCGGTTCTGGGCGAAGTAACGGCAGAACCGGATTGCCTGACGCTGCGGCCGGACCAGGGCGGTGCCGTGCATCTGCAGGCGGATATGGTGATGCCCGGGTATGTGAACGGTGCTTCCGGCTGGTATATGGCTGTACAGGCATCCGGAACGGTACAGGGCGGTGAGATTTCCGTAGGCGTGAACTATTCCAGAGATGCCACAGCCGCAGAGGCATGGTTCTATACCGCCGCGCTGGAAACAGTGGCCGGAACCCATACATATCTGTTTCCTCTGCCAGAGCCGGATAGCGTTTCTCTGCCCGGCGGCTATACGGATCAGACGGTACCGGTACCGGAGGCATATCAGCTTTCTTTTCAGAATGTGACCGGAGACGGCCAGGCATCGTTCCGGGTGGAGCAGGTGACCTGTATCCCCGTATTCTTTCCCCACTGGCAGAACAGCGGACTTGGCAGTATGGCCGGCGGTGTGGTTCGTGACGGGGAAATTGTCTGGGAAGGCAAACTGACGCGGCAGGCGGTCATTGACTATATTGACGCGGAAATTGCGCTGATGGCAGTCCCCCTGTGGGATCGGTATAACTATGATGCGGCGGTGGAACTGGCCGGAATGCCGGTTTCCAACAGTTTCCGGTTTGTCATGCCGGTTTCTGCGATGGAAACCTATGGAGCCGGATGGCTGTTTTATGCGGCGATCCGGGAGGAGAAAGCCACACAGGATCCGGAAATCCAGTCTGTGGTCATGTATACGCCGGTGACCTGCCCGGAAATGCTGTCCGGTACGGCGCCGGATGCCTGCAATCTGTCTTTGTTCGGATTCCATGCCGCCAATGCCATCGGTGTGTATGAATCCAATGTGTCCCATGTGACCGTGGATGTGATGCTGGATCAGCTGATTGCGGAAACGGGAAGCCTGGTGACATTCGGCGGGCAGACTTTTGCGCTGTCCCAGACCTATCTGGCGGCGCTGGACAGGGAAGTACTGTTTTACAGTGATGCCGGTCTGGAGGTAAGTCTTCGTCTGCTTTCGGCAAAACCGTATGCCTGGACGGAGATAAAAGCGGAAAACTATCTTCCCCTGGCGGAAACGGAGGAAGATCTGTACCGGTTTGCGGCAGCTCTGTCCGCACTGTGCAGACGATATCCCTCCGTGGCTTCCATTACGCTGGGGAAAGGGATTAACTGTGAAAAATATACCGGTCTTTCTGTGGAGGAACCGGAAGAACTTATGGAACGCATTGCGGCACTGGCTGCGCTGACCTATCAGACCGCCAGACTGCTCATACCGGACATCTACGTGGTGCTCCCCTTTTCGGACGGACACGTGTACAGGAGTGAAAAAACGCTGCCGGATCACGGACAGATTCTGGATCCCGAACACGGGGTGATTCTGCTGGCTGCCGCGATGGAACGGCTGGGAGAAGTGCCCTGGGTGGCTTCCTGGCGGTTCGAAGATGACAGGGAGGCACCGGAAGCGGCTTCTGTACCGGCACGGTGGCGGCATGTGCTGCAGCGGCTGGATCTGCCTGTGTTTGATGATTTTCTGTATCGTTGGGAACCGGAAGGCTGTCTGACCGGCGAACCGATGCCGTATGACATTGCAGAGCGGTATGAGACCCTTTGCCGGATACTGGCGGAGTCCGATCCGCGGGCGGTGATTCTGTCCTTTGCCCGGATTGCGGATCATGTGAGTCAGACCATGTATGCGGCGGTAACGGATCTGCCGGATCCTACCGGTAACCAGACCGCCGGACGGAAGGTGCAGAAATTCAGCGGTACGCTGCAGAACGGCGGCAGTACGGCGGAGAATTACCGTACGGTTGTTACCATGTGGGATTTTACCACTGCCTATGATACAGCCGGATTTGTGGCGGGCGGCGGCATTGACGGTCTGTACACGACCTGCAGCCGGCTGTTTGATCCGGTTACCGGAACGCCCTATTCCCGTGTACTGCGCAGTGATCTGCCCATAGCACCGTATGAAGGCAGTACGTCCGGTCTGTCCGGCGGGATCCTGCTGCGGAACTTCGAGGGTATGATGGATTTGTCCAAGGTGGATTGTCTGCAGTTTACCTTTGTTTTGTCCGGGCAGGAAACCAGCGTGACCCCGCCGACAGTTGCGTTTCTGATCGGTGCGGAAGACTGGCGTGCGGAATATCATGTGACCGGTGTGCTGGACGGGGCCGTGATGACGGCGGTCTGTGATCTGCGGGAATATGAGAACGCTGCCAGAACCGGATACATCGGCGTCATGCTGTACGGCGAAACCGGTCTGACCTTTGACCTTTCTTCCGTGCAGGCCTGCAGCAACAGTGCCGGGGAAGAGGAGATCCTGACGCTTCTGACGCCGGAAACGGTAACAGACAGCGGTTCTCCCTATGCCACGGAAATATTTTATATCTTTGTTCTGCTGGCGGTGACTACGATCTTTGTCAGCGTACTGCTGTTCCGACGGGAACGGGAGGAGGACGAATATGACGGGAAACGGAAATAACAGACAGCCGGCTCCTGTGTTTACACGGTACAGAGCGGCGGAATGTATCGTCTGCCTGGCGGTGGTGCTGTTTGGGGTGCTGTATCTCCGTACGGAACTGATCCCGCTGCAGGTGGTACTGCCGGTGTTTCTGGCGGCGTTTATTGCGATCCCCGTGCTGCGCTGGCTGGACGAAAAGAAACGGGGAACCCGTGGTCTTGCCCTGGGGCTGTCTGTGGGGATTGCCATGCTGCCGGCAGTGGTAGTATTGGCGGCTGTTGTCGTATATTTTCTGTAACGGAACTGCCGGAGGTACATTCCCGGCAGAACGGAGACAAGTTTGAAGCATTGAGGTAATATTGGCCATGCGAATCGTTGTAAAAGTAGGTACATCCACTCTGGCCCATCCTACGGGACATCTGAACATCCGGCATATGGAAAGCCTGTGCAAGGTGCTGGCGGATATCAAGAACGCGGGACATGCCGTGATTCTGGTTTCGTCAGGCGCGATCGGGATGGGGATGGGAAAACTCTCCCTCCGGGAACGTCCGCAGACACTGGTGGGAAAACAGGCCGCCGCCGCAGTAGGGCAGTGCGAACTGATGTATACCTATGATAAACTTTTTTCTGAGTATAACCATGTGATTGCCCAGATCCTGCTGACCGGTGCGGATGTGCGGGATCCGGAGCGGAGGGAGAATTTCACCGGCACCATGGAACATCTTCTGGAAATGGGGGTTCTGCCGGTTATCAACGAAAACGATACCGTATCCACGGAAGAACTGGGTATCGGGGACAACGATACCCTGGGGGCGATTGTGGCTACGTCTATCCATGCGGATCTGCTGGTGCTTCTGTCGGATATCGACGGCCTGTTCACCGATGACCCCCGTGTGGTGCCGGACGCAAAGCTGATTCCGGAGATTCATGAGATCACGGAAGAGCTTATGGCACACGCAGGCGGCAAAGGCTCGGCCATCGGTACCGGCGGTATGGCGACCAAGCTGACGGCAGCCAAAATGGTTATGGAAGCCGGTGGGGACATGATCATTGCCAACGGAAAGGATCCCGCAATACTGTATGACCTGCTGGACGGCAATGCCATCGGCACACGGTTTATCGGAAACAGAAAATAAGAGGGCAGAGATATGAAAACGACAATGCAGATCATGCAGGACGCCAAACGGGCAGCACCCGGACTGTCCTGTGCGGATACAACAACCAAAAATAATGCGCTGTATGCCATGGCGGATGCCCTTGTGGAAGCGACGGAAGTGATTCTGGCGGCCAACGGGGAAGATATGGCGGCGGCCAGAGGGCGGATCAGCGATGTGATGCTGGACAGACTGGCACTGACGGAGAGCCGGATTGTCGCGATGGCAAACGGAATCCGGGATGTGGCCGCTCTGCCGGATCCCTGCGGACAGGTGCTGGCGGAAACCACCCGGAAAGACGGTCTGCAGATCCGGAAAACCGCGGTTCCCCTGGGTGTGATTGCCATCATTTACGAAAGCCGGCCCAATGTGACATCCGATGCGGCGGCGCTGTGTATCAAAAGCGGCAACGGCTGTGTTCTGCGCAGCGGCAGGGATGCCTGGAAGAGTGCCTATGCCATCACCTGTGCCCTGCAGAAAGGACTGGCAGCAGCCGGATTGGATCCTCTGCTGGTGCAGCTGGTGGAGGACGTGACCAGAGAAAGCTCCTATGACCTGATGCGGGGCGTGGGATATATTGATCTGCTGATCCCCAGAGGAGGGGCAGGGCTGATCCGTGCCTGTGTGGACAACGCCAAAGTGCCCTGTATCGAAACCGGAACCGGCATCTGCCATATCTATATCGACGGTGCTGCGGATCCGGCAAAAGCGGTCTCCATTCTGACCAATGCCAAAACCAGCCGGCCTTCCGTGTGCAATGCGGCGGAGGTTTGCCTGGTGGACGAAAAGATCGCACCGGTGGTTCTGCCCATGCTGAAGGAAGCACTGGTGGAGCAGCGGATGGCCGAAGGGAAAAGTCCGGTAGAGCTGCGTCTGGATACAAAGGCAGCGGCTGTTATAGAGGGAACGCCTGCCGGGGAAAACGATTTTGACACGGAATTTCTGGACTATATTCTGGGTGTGAAAGTGGTTTCCGGCGTGGAAGAAGCGGTGGAACACATCGCAGCCCATTCCACACACCACAGCGAAGCCATCGTAACGGAAGATCCTGCGGCGGCAGCCGTGTTTACCGCCCGTGTGGACAGCGCGGCAGTGTATGTGAACGCTTCCACCCGGTTTACCGACGGCGGCGAGTTCGGACTGGGCTGTGAGATGGGCATCTCCACCCAGAAACTCCACGCCAGAGGACCCATGGGTCTGGCAGAGCTGTGTACCTACAAGTATGTGATCACCGGTAACGGACACGTGAGATAAAATCAGAAATAAGATACAGTTGGGGAACGATATGAAAAAGATCGGATGCATAGGAATTGGAAATATGGGCGGGGCGGTATGCTCTGCCATCTGCAGAAAATATCCGGAGGAAACCGTTCTGGTCTGTGATATGGACTCTGCCAAAACGGCGGATTTCCGGGAGAAATACGGATGTGAATCTGTTGACAGCAGAACGCTGGCAGCGCAGGCAGACTATATTTTCCTGGGGATCAAGCCTCAGTATATGACGGATGTGCTGACAGAGATCCGGGATGTGCTGGCAGCACGGCTGGATGCCGGGGAACGTCCGGTAATTGTGACTATGGCGGCTGGACTTACCATGCAGTGGTTCCGGGACGTACTGGCGCTGGAGATGCCGGTGATCCGGATTATGCCCAACATTCCGGTATCTGTGGGGCAGGGAATGATCATGTATACCTGCACGGAGGACGTAACGGAAGCGGATAAGGCGGAATTTCTGGACAGAATGGCTCTGGCGGGGATCCTGGATGCGCTGCCGGAGAACCTGATCGATGCGGGAACGGCGGTGTCCGGCTGCGGGCCTGCTTTCCTGTGCCTGATTCTGGAAGCCATGGCGGACGGTGGTGTTGCCTGCGGTTTGCCCCGGCAGAAAGCCATGCAGTATGCGGCACAGACACTGCTGGGCACAGCCTCGGTACTGCTGGAAACCGGCAAGCATCCGGGCGTGTTCAAGGATGAAGTGACCAGTCCCGGCGGCTCCACTATTGCCGGTGTAAAGGCTATGGAGGACGCAGGGGTTCGTGCCGGTATGATGGAAGCGGTTATGGCAGCATATCGGAAGAATCTGGAACTGGGGAAGAAGTGAAGAATAAGATGGCAGGAGTACTGGGGATAGGGTTTCGCTGACCGGGCGGAAAACTGTCCCCGGTTTGTTTTCCAAGTATCCGTTGGAATTTTTGCAAACACGGCGTGCTGGTATATCGGCTGCAGATGTGATATACTGGTATCACAACCGAATGGGAGGAAAAAAAGATGAAATTACAGATCGGTGAAAATATCCGTGTGCTGCGGAAGGAAAAGGGGATCACACAGGAGAAGCTGGCGGAGCTTCTTGGAGTCACATCTCAGGCGGTCAGCCGGTGGGAATCGGGAGCGGGGTATCCGGATATGGATCAGCTGCCGGGTCTGGCGTCCCTGCTTGAGGTTTCCATGGACACCCTGCTGGGGTATGACGGAACTGTGGAGAAGCAGAACCGGCTGGTGCTGGAGATATCCGCCATGATCGGCCGTGGGGAGAGGGAGGAGGGAATCCGCAGTGCCAGGGAAGCACTGGAAATGTACCCGGCCAACAGTTCCCTCGCTCTGATGCTGGCCGTACTTCTGTTTTCCGGAGAAGCTGCAGATAAGGAACTGGAAGAAGTGGTACATCTTTGCCAGAGGGTGCTGATGAAAACCGGCGGCAGGAATTCCGACAAAATTATCACAGCGTTGGCGGCCAAAAATCTGCTGATTCCTGCGCTGGTGCGGCTTAACCGCCGGGAGGACGCCATAGAGGATGCCTCCCTGATGCCTGCTCTGACCATGACCCGGGATTTCACGCTGCCTATGGTGCTGACAGGAGCGGAAAAACAGGAATATCTGTTGTCGCAGATGCCGCTGCCGGTGATCATGCTGAACAATATATATGTGAACGGGTATCATTATCCGGAACCGATCCCGGCGGACAGGGACGGTCTGACAGCGCTTTCCAAAGGGATATCGAATTGCACATTGGAGGAGTGTCTGCGGCAGCTTACGGTTTGGGATACGGTATACGCCGGTCTGCCGCCGGAAGCCGATGCGGAAAGGGAATTGGACAGTGTATATGTGTATCTGTTTCTGCATACAAGGGCGGCAAAACTGCTTGCGGAAGAGGAACGATATGAAGAGGCACTGGTACATCTGGAACGTTCTGTCCGGGGGACTCTGCGTCCTGCATCGGAGAAACGTTTTCATCCGTTCAATATGGGGATAATCAGTTCTGCAGCAAGAAAAGACTGCGGCGTTGATTTGCCGGAGGCTATTCTGAAAGACCCGGCACGTCTGTTTGGCAAATATATCGAAACAGGATACTTTGACGCTTTTGAAAATGCCCCGGAAGCGGTACGGAACAGAGAACGCGAACTTTTATATTCCATTACAGAAAAAACAAAAACCGAATAAAGAAAACAGCCTGCGTCCTTTTGGGGATACAGGCTGTCGCTGTTATATCGATTGTTTCTTGGGGATTATTCGTCCGCCAGCAGGATTTCTTCCCACAGCTTTTCGTAGTACGACCGGATTTCGGGGGAAATGTCGTGGAAATACTGGGTCTTGGGCATGTTTTCTGCAGTGGGATAGAGAATTTCGTTCTGGTACAGGTAATAATCGGGGTTTTCCGTAACGGAAGTGTTGGGAGAAGCGTAGCAGATATATTCCGCATTGGCCAGCGCTACTTCGGGTTCCAGCAGGAAGTTGATGTACAGCATGGCGGCGTCGTAGTTCTGTGCGTTTTTGGGTACGCAGACAGAGTCCACGAAGATGTTGGTGCCTTCCTTGGGGTACACAAAGGCCAGATCGGGATTGGTTTCGGCCATGGTCAGGTAATCGCCTGCGTAATAGGGGGCGATGGCTGCGTTGCCGGCTTCCATCTTATTGAACACTTCGTCCATGACTCTGGCCTGCAGCACGGGATTCTGTTCCTTCAGCTTTTCGGCGGCCTTGTCCCAGTCGGCTTTGTTTTCGGAGTTGATGTCCTGACCCAGCAGGAACTGGGCGATAGCAAAAGCGTCACGGGGATTATTGAAAGTCAGGATGTTGTCGGTGTACTTGGCGTCCCACATGATAGACCAGCTGTCGGGCGTGCCTTCCACCACGGAGGTGTCATAGATCAGCCCCACCATACCCACGTTGTAGGGAACGGAGTAGGTGTTGTCCGGGTCAAAGTACAGGTTCTTATACTGGTCGGCGATGTAATGGTAGTTATCGATTTTGGAGAAGTCCAGAGGCTGGAGCATATCTTCGCTGATCAGCCGGGCGATCATATAGTCAGAGGGGATCAGGATGTCATAGGAAACCGCTTCAGACTTGATCTTGGCATACATGGCTTCGTTGGATTCAAAGTTCATGTAGTTTACCTTGATACCGGTCAGCGCTTCAAAAGCTGCATTCACATCCAGAGAACCTTCCGAACCGATGGACATATATTCCCCCCAGTTGAACACATTCAGCGTGGTGCCGGCGTATTCGGTGGTGTAGGTTCCTACGGGACTTGTGATCTCACTGTTTACGCTGCCGCAGGAAGCAAGCGGCATTACAGCCAGCATGGCAGCAAGGCATACGGTAAAAAACTTTTTCATTCTTTTCTTTACCCTTTCTTGAATAGAGAAAATGTATGTGCAGGACAAACGCAGTCACGGAAAAGAAAGGAGATCCTTATTTTCCGCTGTTTTTTCTGTCCTGTTTGATCTGGCTGATGTTGACAACCAGCAGCAGTACCAGCACGGTCAGGAAAATCAGGCTGGACAGGGCGTACATATCCGGCTTGACGGTCTTCTTGGTCATGGCGAAAATCTTCAGGGGCAGGGTCTGGAAGTCGGAGCCGGTGGTGTAATAGCTGATTACGAAGTCGTCCAGAGACATGGTGAAGGACATGATGAAGCCGGAGATGATACCGGGCAGCACGGCGGGCAGCACCACCTTGAAAAAGGCGGAAAACGGCGTGGAACCCAGATCCTGAGCTGCTTCGGAAAGATGCGGGTCTGTCTGGTTCAGCTTCGGCAGCACGTTCAGGATCACATAGGGCAGGTTGAAGGTGACATGAGCAATCAGCAGGGTCCAGAAGGAAAGGGCGTTGGCAGCCCCCAGCAGACGTCCTACGAAGACGAACAGCAGCATCATGGACACACCGGTTACGATTTCCGGTACCATCATGGGGATATTGGTAACGGTTTTCAGGGTGGTTTTCCAGGCCCGGTTCCGCACCTGATACATATACACGGCCGCAGCGGTTCCCAGAACGGTGGCGATCACCGCAGAGGTAATAGCCAGCACTAGGGTGTTCTGCAGCGCGGTCATGGTGTCACGGGAGGAGAAAAGCTCCTGATACCATTTCAGGGAGAAGCCGCTGAACACGGAGGTGGAGCGTCCTTCATTGAAGGAGAAGAACACCATCACCAGCAGCGGTGCGTATAAAATGATGTAGATAATGGCTATAAAGAGGTTCTGGAGAGATTTTTTCATACCGGCACCTCCTTATATGAGCAGGTCATCGTCCCCGGCGAACCGGTTCAGAATCACCATGCTGACAAGAATGACCACCATCAGTACCAGGGACAGGGATGCCCCCAGGTTGTAATTATAGGAAGTCTGCATCTGCCGTTCGATGGCGTCACCGATGAGCATGATCTTCCCGCCGCCCAGCTTCTGGGAAATATAGAAGGTGCTGACGGAGGGCACAAATACCATCGTGAAACCGGAGATCACACCGGGCATAGACAGAGGCAGGATCACCCGTCTCAGCTTGGAGAGGGCACCGGAACCCAGGTCTTCGGCAGCTTCCAGCAGACTGGGTTCGATCTTGGACATGACATTGTAGATGGGAATGATCATGTACGGGATATAGTTATAAATCATACCGAATATAACCGCACCCGGTGTACCGATCATTTTCAGCGGTTCCATTCCGAAATCGGCAAGGATATTGTTGATGATCCCGTTTTTTTCCAGAATGTTCATCCAGGAGTAGGTCCGGATCAGCAGGTTCATCCACATGGGCAGCATCACCAGCATCATCATGATCCGCTGGGCGGCCTGTCCTCTCCGGCTCATAATATAAGCGAAAGGATAGGCGATGGCCAGGCAGATCAGGGACGCGATGAAAGCGTATTCAAAGGAGATAAGGAAGGTTTCCTTGTAATCCGCCAGAGAAACGATGTTGTCCATGGTGAATGCGCCGGTTTTGTCGGTAAAGGCATAATATACCACGATGACAAGAGGAATAATGATAAACAGTGCGGCCCAGACGATATAGGGAGCGCCTGCCGCCTGCTGGAGAAGGGACTTTTTCTTCATGCTGCCCCTCCTTATTCGTCTTCGTCTTCGTCGTCCAGAACGTTCAGGGTGTCGATCTCATCGCTGTAGGAGCTGTAGTCCCCGAACTGACCGGAATACTTGGATTTCTTCATGACATGGATGGCGTCCGGTTCGATGAACAGACCCACCTTTTCGTCCACTTTATGTTCGTCCGTAGTCTGGATCATCCATTTGAACCCGTGGATGTCCACGATGATTTCAAAATGCACACCCAGGAAGGTCACGGAGGTGACAATGCCCTGCAGCATGCCCTTTTCCGGCGGTACGATGTCCACGTCTTCGGGACGGATGACCACGTCCACTTCTTCGTTCGGTGCAAAGCCGGCGTCCAGACAGGAGAAGGTGTGGCCGGCGAAGGAGGCCTGATAATCCGCTTTCATAACACCGTCGATGATGTTGGACTCTCCGATGAAGTCAGCGACAAAGGCGTTCTGCGGTTCGTTATAGATATCGATGGGAGAACCGATCTGCTGAATCTTGCCTTCGTTCATGACCACCACGGTATCGGACATGGAAAGAGCTTCTTCCTGGTCGTGGGTAACGAAGATGAAGGTGATCCCCAGCTGCTTCTGAATGTTTTTCAGTTCGTTCTGCATATCCTTCCGGAGCTTTAAGTCCAAAGCCGCCAGGGGTTCGTCCAGGAGCAGAACTTTGGGGCGGAGGACAAGGGCACGGGCGATGGCAACGCGCTGCTGCTGGCCCCCTGAGAGCCTGGAAACGCCTCTCTTTTCGAAGCCCTGCAGGTTCACAAGACGGAGCATTTCGGTGACCCGTTCTTTGATCTCCGGCTCCGGTACCTTCCGGACTCTCAGCCCGTAGGCAATGTTTTCATACACATTGTAGTGCGGAAAAAGGGCATAACGCTGAAAAATGGTGTTCACCTCACGTTTGTGGGGCGGGACACCATGCATATTCTTGCCGTTTAAGAACAGTTCACCGCTGTCGGGTTCCAGAAAACCGGCAATGA
>SVSN01000115.1 GCA_015064285.1 Oscillospiraceae bacterium
AGAGAATCCAGGCCAAAACAAAACTGACTCCGCTTGAAAAACGAAGCCAGTTTACCGCTTAAAATTTTATATTTCTTACCATAGGGTGTTTTTTTGTACTGTCCGTACAATTTGGGGCATTACAGAGAAACAGCAGTTTTTCGATACTCAGAAATTATAGAACGGACACAGGATCAGGAAATAATTCTCCAGTTCTCCCGACGCATCGTCATAATAGTGGGAGATGGTGGTGGCGCTGCCTGCGATCTCTTTCATCTCGTCCAGCAGAACGGTTTTGTCACAGCGCCGGGTCAGTTCGCCCTCCGCCCAACGGCAGGCATACCGGAAACCTGCTTCGATCATCATCATGTTGACCGGCACTTCCCAGGTGGACATACGGCCGCTGTTGCCGAAGTCCGCCACACAGGCGGTGATCTGCGCCAGCATATAGTCCACATCCCCTTCGTGACCCACATCGGAAATGCCGAAAGCTTCCGGATAACCGTGGAAAGGAGAGGGACAGCACTGCTGGGGATAGATGGCACCAAGCTGGGCGCACTGGCGGATCAGAGGCGCCTGCAGGGCACAGTTGGTGGAGAAGAACGCAGTGTCCTTACCGTACTGATCCACATATTTCCGGATATTTTCATCGATCCATGCACGGGCACCTTCCACACCGGCTTCTCCGGCAGGGTCGGGGGCTGTGGCTTTTACATAGGTGATACCCAGTTTTTTGCAGTTTTCTTCCAGCAGATCCCGGCGTGCGCTGATGGTGGCATAATCCAGATGTCTCTCAAAAGAGATGTGGACAAAGGTGGCGGCTCCCATGGCGTAAGCCTGGTCGATGATGGTGGTACCCATGGAGAGTTCGTCCACCTGCAGACAGATGTCAGCAGCGGCGGAGATGGCTTCCGGGGTATCGGAGCAAACACCGGCGATGAACAGAATGTCCTTCCGGGTTTCACGGACTTTTTCTATGGCGGCAGCCGCACCGTCGATGGCCTGTACCCACAGAATGGCTTTTACAGCCGGATCCGCTGCCAGTGCCGTGCAGACCTCGGTCACGCCGTCCGGGTTTTCAGCAAAATTGTCCGGATAGGTGGCTGTAATGATCATATCGCCGTAGGTCTCACGCAGTGCCTGTGCCGTCCGGTATTCTTCTTCTCCCTGGATGGGAGAGCCGGTGATGATCCCGATTTTGTAGTCCGGTTTTCCGGCGGGACAGCTGGTCAGCATGACAGTCATGGAAAACAGCATGACCAGCGTCATAAGGAAACAGAGCAGTTTTTTCATATAGTCTTACCATTTCGGATTGGTTGATATCTATTATGTGTCTCCGGAAGACCGGAGGGAAGATATAAATCTTTCTTTATTTTAACATAAATACTTTGTTTTGTCAAGGATAGATGGATCTGCGGGCATGAGCGGCCACCGGAATGCAATTTTTTCAGAATTATTTTGCCGGAACCTCTTGACAAAACAGGTCTATTGTCATAGACTATAGGTACAGATCGGTCTATATCTATAAACCAAGGAGGAGAAACGATGGAATATCAGAAACTGTGCGAAAGCGACTGGCGGTTCATGACGGTGATCTGGGATCACGAACCGGTGAGCTCCACTGAGCTTGTGAAGCTCTGTCGGGAAAAGCTGGGCTGGAAGAAATCCACCACCTATACCATGCTGAAAAAGATGATCGAGAAGGGAATGGCGAAAAACGAGAACACCGTGGTCACATCTACCGTATCCCGGGACAGCGTGCAGAAAAACGAAAGTGAGCTGTTTGTGGATCAGACTTTTTCCGGATCCCTGCCGGGATTTCTGGCGGCTTTTCTGGGGAACCGGACCATATCCGAAAAAGAAGCGGAGGAGCTGATCCGGCTGATTGAGGAACACAGAACGGAGGAATGAGGTACGTACCATGATGAAAACAATCTTTGATACCGTTCTGGAGATGAGCCTGTCGGGCAGTGCGGTGATTCTGGCGGTGCTCGTCTGCCGGGCACTCATGAGGCGCTGTCCCAAAAAGGTGACAATCTTTCTCTGGCTTCCGGCGGCGCTGCAGCTGATCCTGCCTCTGTCGATTCCCGCATCCGTGAGCCTTTTCAACCTGCTGCCGGATCGAAGTATGCATCGGACGGAATCGCTCTTTACGGTGACGGAGTATTCTGCGGCGGATTTCGGCATGACCGCAGCCGGTACACCCATGCAGCCAGTCTCCCCGGCGGCTCCTGTACCCCTTCCGGCAGTGGAGCAGGTCTGGACAAGCCTTGCCGTAATTCTGTGGATTGTCGGAATGGCGGCGATGCTTGTCTGGGCGGCGGTGCAGTACGGCAGGCTGGCGGCAAGGGTGAAGACTGCGGTACGGATGGAAGGGGAAAAGCATGTATATCAGTCCGAGAACATCCCCTCTCCTTTTATTCTGGGTCTGTTTCCGCCGAAGGTTTACGTGCCCTATCATCTGGACAGCGTGTCCGCATGGCAGGTGCTTTCCCACGAGCGTACCCACCTGCGTCTGGGGGACCATCTGACCAAGCTATTTGCCTATCTGATCCTGACCCTCCACTGGTTCAATCCCCTGTGCTGGCTGGCCTTTGCGCTGTACGGCAGGGATGTGGAGATGCGCTGTGACGAGGCGGTGCTGGTCAATGCGGATCCAAAGGAATACGGTACAGCACTGGTGTGTCTGGCGGTGGAAAGACGATACTCTGTCACCGGCCCCCTGGCTTTCGGCGAAACCTCGGTGAAGGAGCGGGTGAAGCATATTCTTTCCTGGAAAAAGCCTGCTCTTTGGCTTACCATAGCCGCTGTGGTGTTTTGTACTGTCGTAGGCGTGGTGTGCGTCACGGATGCGGTGGAGACGCCCTGGGCGTGGACTTCTGCCATTACGGCGGAGGATTTTACACACAGAGATGTAACTTTGCACGGATATGGTCTTTATAAAGCGGAGTTTACAGACGGACAGCTTGCCCAGCTGGCACAGTGTCTGCGGAATGTGCCGGAATCTGCCATGCATATGTATTGGCGCACGATCAGCAGCGGTAAGAACCTGATCAATTATACGATTGATGCCGGCAGCGATTATGCAGCCGCTTTGGTCTGGGATGGCGATCATGTGATTCTGTCATCCGTACAGCGAGTAAGTGCGACACGGCAAAGGAGGAACGCATGGCGTCTGGATGACCCGGCGCTTGAGGCATTCTTTACGGAACTGGAAACCGCTATTCTTGCCGGACAGGGTACGCTGATCGAAGATTCTGTTCCCGTATCGGTTTCTGTTTCCGGTACGGATACTGTGATCGCACCGAAATGGTATCCGGAAGGTACATGGGATCACGAGTATGACCAGCTGCCGGTGCTGATTATGTCAGAATCAGGGCATCTGTGCATCCATGTATACTGGCAGCCGGAAACGCTTTATGTCTATGAAGAATATTACAACAGCATTTCCGCAGAAACAACACATATCCGCAGAACCACCTATACGGCGGCAGGGCCTCATGCAGACGGCGGCTATACCATCGAAGTTACACGACAGAATCCGCATTTGGAAGAAAAAGCCATCTGCTACATCACAAACGGGGAGGAGAAGTATATCTTCAAGGTGGTATTTCCGGCAGAGAATACGGAAGAAGCGGTGGTTACAGGATAAAATCTGCAGCGGTTTTGGATTGGTGGGAACTTTTTATTTGCTGCAGCGTCATATGTGGTAAGAAGACTTTTTGGTGAAAGGGGAAACACCATGAAAAAATATCTTGCTGTACTGCTGACATTGCTGCTTCTTACAGGCTGCCACAGGGATACCATACCGGAAACGGACGCTGTACCTGAAACAAAAGCCATACCCGAAACAGATGCGGAAACCATACCGGAGACTGTGCCGGAAACAGAACTGCCGGAAACCGACTCTGAACTGCCTCCGGCTGACCCGATCCCCGAGCCGGAAAAGCCGGAGCCCTTTGCCAGACTGGTTTCCGGGGAGGAGAATTTTGCCTTCTCCACAGTGACCATCCCGGGAAAGCAGTACAGGAGCTGGGTGTATGATGATACCCGTGTGCTCTACATGACATGGGCACCGGTTATCGTACAGCGGAAAGCCTGCTGGGAAATGCATCTGTATATGGTGGATCTGACCACCGGGACGATTGCAGCCGGAGGATCATGGACAGGGGATGTACTGTGGGATTCCCTGAACGGCAATATGATCTACCACTACCGGCTGGATCAGGGTACCGGAACCGCGTATGCCGATAATCCCATGCTGCTGCATATTTCCGATAACGGCACGATAAACTTCCTTTCCGCCACAAGCACGGTTGCAGCTCCTCCGGTTCTGGAAGTACACCCCTACCCGTTTGTCAGTTCATACATCTCCTCCCCGGACGGACAGTACCAGATCCGGCAGACCATTGACGACATGGCAGGTCACGGCGGACTGGATCTGATCTATCCCGACCTGACCACGGTGCGTCTGTTTGAAGCTGTCATGCTGGACGACACCATGCCAGGCGGAAAGAAAGCCGGGATTAACGATGTGCGTATCTATAACCCCATAGGCTTTCTGGACGATACCCGTTTTGTGTACCGGATCGGCGGCTGGGAATGGACTGTGGGCTACGGTATCTGGGATCTGATGACCGGGCAGTATACTGAGTACACCGGTTACGGCATTATGGGAGTGTATGACGGATATCTGTACCTGACGGAAAACAAATCCACCCAGCAGTATATGGTCACGCATATCTATAAAGCCTCACCGGAGGGAGAAAAGACCCTGATCGCATCTGCTGACAAGGAAGACGGGGTATTCTGGATCGAAAATACAGAAGAATATTTCTCCGTTCCCCAGTACGAATGTCCGTATTGGATCACTTCTGCACCGACAGAGCCGGATAACCCAAATGTACGGCGATCTGCAATCTGGTCACCGGATCTGGACAGGGAACTTGCCGTGATGGAATACCTGCCGGGAGCAGACTGGTACATCAGGGAAGGACAGATCACCGTTGTCCTTCGGGGAGAAACGGCAGAACCTGCGGAAACCGCACCGGATGAGAATCCCGGCACAGCGCAGACTGAACTGCCCGAACCGTACATCCGTCTGACGGCCGGTGAAGAAGCATTTACCGCTTCCATGGTGATCCTGCAGGGCGGCGGATGGGCGGACCGGTGGTACTGGGATGAGACGCATATTCTATGGATGACCTATGACCGGATCACCAGAGAACATAACGAAACCCTGAGACACATCAACCGGTATCTGTCCATGTTGGATCTGGAAACGGGACAGATCACCGCTGTGCTGCCGCTGGAAGGAACGGAAGAACTGAACGAAGTCACGTGGGACGGGAAAGACATGATCCTGTATCACCTTGTACTGGATGAAGCCACAACCACCTATACGGCTGAAAATGCCCTGCGGATCTCCTATGAAAACGGGATTCTCACTGCAGAACCCACGGAAATCACCCCGTTTCCCATAGTGACAAAACAGATC
>SVSN01000116.1 GCA_015064285.1 Oscillospiraceae bacterium
TTCGCCGGCTGGGATCCGGATGTGGTTGCTGTAACGGAGGATGCAGTCTACACGGCTGTCTATACCAAAGAATCTTCTGACGAACCCCAAAGAAAGACTGCCCTGTTCTTCCCGCGCCTCGCAACTCTTATCTTTGAAGAAAACGGCGGCGAAACGATGAAGGACCTGCCGCGGGCATACGGTTCTCAGGTAAATCTGAAGCACTTCATTCCCAAGCGGGAAGGCTACACCTTCAACGGATGGTATGCGGATGAGGCGCTGACCAGGAAAGTCACAAAAATTGTGATGATCCGGAACTGTGTGAGAATTTACGCAGACTGGCTGGAAGATTAAAGCGCAACGCCAATCCCCCGCAGAAGCAGGAGCTGTTTCTGTACGTATCGGCATACCTGAAAACACTGACCAGACAAACGATTATGTGATCCGGGAGGAAAGCATAATCGTTTGTTTTTGTGACCGGCGGAAATGTCTCTCTGCCGTCTTCCCGGGAAGCTGTTTTTCTGTTTTTTCCGCCAAAACCGGTTCTTGCCATTGTCATTTCCGGGAATTTATGGTATACTGAAACAAATTCTCCCGAAGGAGTGGTTTTATGACCCAACTGACCGATTTTTCCCTGCAGGCCGTACCGGGGAAACCCTTTACCATCCTGCAGCTTACCGATATGCAGTTCATTGACGCCAGCCAGAAACGCACCCCCGACCGGCTCTCCCCCTGGTCAAACGAATGGTGGCAGCCGGAAAATCTGGAAAAAATCGCCCTGACACGGATCCGCCGTACCGTTGCCGAGGCCGAACCGGATATGATCGTGATCACCGGCGACATGATCTACGGACAATTTGACGACAACGGTTCCATGCACAGAAGACTCTGCGAATGCATGGGTTCCTTCGGGATCCCCTGGGCACCGGTTTTCGGCAACCATGACTGCGAAACTGCCCTGGGTGTGGACTGGCAATGCGATCTGTATGCCCATGCGCCCGGCTGTCTGTTTGCCAGAGGCAGCGTTACCGGCAACTCCAACTATACTGTGGGAATTTACGAAGGTGACTCCCTTGTGCGGGTACTGTTCATGATGGATGCCAACTGCTGCTTCGGCGGCACGGATCCGGCACTGTACAAAGCGTCTGCTTTCGGCGAGGATCAGGTTGCCTGGCTCCAGCATACCGCAGACCGGATCCGGGAAACACTGGGCCGCACCGTACCGGCATTTCTGTGCTGCCACATTCCGCCGGCAGATATGCATACGGCGCTGGTGGATGCCGGTTATGCTTCCCCGGAAACCGTCGGCGGTGCGCTGCGTTTCCGGATCGGAGAAGAACCTGCCGGTATGGAACCTGTCTTCGCCCCTGCATCCCCCGGAGACATGGGCTACACCGACCGTCCCGTGAATGTCCTCAGCAACCGGATCGAACCCCAACTGATCCGTTCCGGTGTGGACGGAGTCTTCTGCGGACATTGCCACGAAACCACCCTGTCCGTCGCTCACGGCCCCATCCGTTATACCTTCGGCGTCAAATGCGGTACCTACGACCATCACTACGAAGGTCTGATGGGCGGAACAAAAATCACCCTGCCGGCAGACCGGAACGGTTTTGTTCTGCAGCATATGTACGAAGGCCCCATGGGAGAAAAAGTGCGGTAACACGCTGAAGGACATAAACATTTCATTACTTTAGCCGATTGCAAAACTCTTGTAAAGGGGGAACGCGGCTTTTTGAAAAAAGCCTGGCAAAAACTTTTAAAAAGGGGTTAAACTGGATATAGTTTCTGCAATCCCATGTGCCACTATATATAGAAATTGCAGAACATCAGAAATAGTGGAGCGAGCTCCTGGGGACCTCTACCCCAGTCGCCGTAGCCGGTTTTCGAGTGCTTGATTTCGTTTTACGACGTTTTGCAATCGGCTAATTACATTATATATAAAGGAGAACAGGTATGCCAAAACTCTGGTACAATACACCGGCTGCCACCTGGAACCATGCGCTGCCCCTTGGCAACGGGTACATGGGCGCTATGTGTTACGGCGGTACGGTGCAGGATCGTTTTTCACTGAATGATGATACCATGTGGTCCGGTAATTTTCTGAACCGGATGAATCCGGACGCTGCCGCCAGTCTGGACGGTGTCCGCCGTCTGCTCAAGGAAAGACGCTTTGCGGAGGCGGAGGAACTGACGGAAGAAGCGGTTCTGGCTCTTCCCGAAGGGGAACGGGCATATGAACTGCTCTGTGAGCTGACCGTACAGTTCAAAACCGAAGCCCATCCCCGGTATATCACCCCCCATCAGGCACTCTGGTTCCTGGGCCGCAACATGATGTGCTATGAACCGAAGGAAGGGGTCAGCGGCTATTACCGCTCCCTGGATCTGAGCACCGGTATCCACCACGTTTCCTATACACTGGACGGTATCCCCCACAAAAGAGAAAGCTTTATCTCCTATCCCGCCCGGGTCATGGTGATCCGGATGGACGGAGGAAAATGGCGTGCATTTCTCCGTCGGGCAGGCCGGAATTCCGCACAGCTGCGGCAGGACGACTGCACCGTTTCCCTGGAAGGACGCCTTGCCAATGACGGGCCCCGGTACTGCTGTGTCATGCGTGCCATCGAAGGACAGGTTTCCATCACCGGCGATATGCTCAAAGGCGAAGGCCCCGTCACGCTGCTGGTAACCTCCGCCACCTCCATCAGGGAGGGCGACAACTTTATGGGTGCTGCCATGGAACGGCTGGATCGTGCGGCAGAAAAAGGGTATGCTGCCCTTCTCGCCGAGCATCTGGCGGATTTCACACCTCTCATGGAAGCCTGCACGCTGGACATGCCTGCCGATCCGGAACTGCTGAAGCTGCCCCACGACAAGCGGCTGGAACTGGTACAGAATGGCGGCACCGACACCGGTCTGACCTGCGATATGTTCACCATGGGCCGGTATCTGCTGGCATCCTGCAGCCGCCCCGGCAGTCTTCCCGCCACCCTGCAGGGCATCTGGAATGAACTCTACAATCCCCCGTGGGACTGCAAGTACACCATCAATATCAATACCGAAATGAACTACTGGCCGGCGGAAGTCTGCGCCCTTTCCGATATGCATCTCCCGCTGCTTACCCATCTGAAGCGTATGCTGCCCAACGGACGGAAGGTGGCAAAAGAAATGTACGGTGCCCGCGGCTGGGTAGCCCACCACAACACTGATGTCTGGGGAGACTGCGCCCCTCAGGACAACTATCTGGCCTCCTCCATGTGGCAGATGGGTGCCGCCTGGCTTTCCCTCCATCTCTGGGAGCATTACCGCTTCACGCTGGACAAAGCTTTTCTGGCAGAATATTACCCCATTCTGGAGGAAGCAGCCCTGTTCTTTGTGGATACAATGATACCCGAAGCCGACGGCAAGCTGTGCATCAGCCCTTCCCTGTCCCCGGAAAACGAATACATGCTGCCTGACGGCTCCATAGCCTGTATGTGCGACGACGACGCCATGGACCAGCAGATCGTGTATGAACTGTTCCGGGCCGTGATCGGAGCCGGGGATATTCTCGGAAAAGACGTCACCGTTTACCGGGATCTGATCGGCAGACTCCGCCCTGTGGTGATCGCAGAGGACGGTCGGATCATGGAATGGATGGACGAAAACAAAAAGGAAATCGAAATCGGCCACAGACATATTTCCCACCTGTTTGCCCTGTTCCCCGGTCAGCAGATCACGTCTGCCAACCCGGAAAATATGGCAGCCGCACAGAAGACGCTGGAAACCCGGCTGGCTCATGGCGGTGGCGGTACCGGCTGGAGCCGTGCATGGATCATTTCCTTCTGGGCACGTCTGCTGGGCGGTGACAATGCCGGCGAAAATGTACGCCTGCTTCTGTCCCAGTGTACCCTGCCCAACCTGTTTGACAACCATCCGCCGTTCCAGATCGACGGCAACTTCGGATTCACCTCCGGGATCGCGGAAATGCTGCTGCAGAGCCATGAAGGATTCCTTCGTCTCCTGCCTGCTCTTCCGTCAGACTGGAAAAACGGATCTGTCCGAGGTCTGCGTGCCAGAGGCGGCTATACGGTAGACATGGACTGGGCGGACGGCAAGCTGACCGAAGCTGTGATCACTGCCTCTGCGGACGGAATCCTGCGTCTTTCTGACGGCAGAGAGTTTGCTGTAAAAGCAGGCGAAAAAACCGTTATCTCCTGTTGAGTATATCCGGTTTTCTCCCGGGGTATCTCACATAACACGCCAAAATAACCAAAATATCCGGCAACGGCATTTTTCCCGCCCGATACAGGTTTTCCTGCAGCCCCCGGCAGATTGTCACTCTCTATGAAACATCAAAAATCCTCCGTATGATCCAAAATCACACGGAGGATTTCTTTTGCAGGAACAAAAACCCTGTCTGTCGGCTGTTTTAGAGGCTTTCTGCCAGCGGCATCTTGCTGACCGGTGCCAGCAGAACCTTCCCGGTACCGCGGTATACGTTCACCAGTCCTTCCCCGGAAGCGGCAGAACCGATCAGGGATTTTCCGGAGCGTTCCACAGTGAATTCCAGACTGCCGCTCCAGGCGATCGCCATATTGCCGTCCACCTTCAGCACATCATCGGTAAGAGTCACTTCCACCAGTTCTTCCTTGGGACAGGGAGACTCCAGACAGAGAATACCATTGCCGGTAATCCCCAGATTGAACAGTCCCTCTCCGCCGGCTACCGCAGAAGACAGGTTGGATCTGGCCACCGCTTTCTGCTTCAGAGAAGCTTCGCAGGCCAGGAACAATCCGTCATCCAGCACAATGGAACCGTTCCACTGTGCTATATCCAGCAGCAGAATATGCTTGTAGGTAGGTTCCAGCACCAGCATCCCGTCACCGGTATATTCCGGCTTGATGGCAGATTCGCCGGTCACACTGCCCCGCAGCGCTTTTCCCAGAAAGTCGCTCACACCTTTCACGCCGGTGGTAGCATTCACATTCCCCACCGTCCACTGCATGGCACCGGCCTGCAGAATAACATCCGATACACTGAGATCACAGATCACCTGCCGCTTCCGCACATTCATGGCGTGGCAGAAGTAGGCCGTCTGCGCTTCCGCCGGAGAAACACTCAGGTCTCTCTGGTATTCGATAACAGTAAATGTTCCCAGCTTGTCCAGAATTCGGATATCGTCATTGTCCGTGAAATTTCTGATTTCGTACATAGCAAATCTCCTTTTATATATTTACAGATAGCCGATTGCAAAACGCCAGTAAAAGGGGAACGGTCGCTTTTTGAAAAAAGCTCCGCAAAAACTTTTGGAATGGGTTGGGCTAGATATAGTGACTGCAATTCCATGTGCCACTATATATAGAAATTGCAAAACACCAGAAATAGTGGAGCGAGCGGTCAGGGACCACTACCCTGCCCGCCGTAGCCGGTTTTCGAGTGCTTGATTTCGTT
>SVSN01000117.1 GCA_015064285.1 Oscillospiraceae bacterium
ACGGTTCTATAATTCTGGGAAATATACCGGTAAAGATCGTTCCATTGCCGCGCCTCTGCATTTCTGTGAAAACCGTGACGGCGCAGAATCAGAATCAGCAGCTGGAGATATTGCTGTGCGGCTTCCAGAGAATACTCTTGATTCCGCTGGCATTCCTTGTGCAGCAGAGAGAGCAGCGTTTCAAATTCTTTCTGTGCTTCCTCGGGAAGATTTACTACAGCAGACATAGATGTGTCGTTTTCCAGAAACAATGGCAGAAAGTCCGGCAAAAAACAGCAGTTGACCACTTCCATGTTGTTGAAAGAATAATAGGCATGCTTATCTTCCAGACGGAACAGAATAATATCTCCTCTGGTTACCGTATAGGAGATACCGTTGATGATCTGTACTCCGTCCCCGCAGCGGATATATGCCAGCTCATAGTAATCGTGGTTGTGATAGAGATTAACATCGAAGATATGCCTCCGGTCCACAGAGATGGCAATGCCGCCAACCGATGCAAAGTCATTGTCAAGGAATGTCCCCAGATCCTGAAAATGTAAACATGTATGTATGGGATGGTTGCTTGTCATAGCTGATCACCTGGAACGGATGTGTCACAGAGGAGTGTACGCACCGTGCCTTCGTTGATGAATACAGGCGGCTGCAGAGGAGATTCTGCCTGCTGGAATACACGGGAAAGCTGCAGTCTGTCTATGACAGTCCCGGCTTCGATTTTGATCATGGGAACATCCGAAACGCTTTCCTGCCGCCAGAGATCCCGGAGCACGGCACCCCGGATGTGCAGATTTCCTTCAAACCAGAACAGTGGATACTCCATCGTGCCGTCCTTGTGATAGATACTGTGCCGCGTGGCTTTGGAGGCGTGGATATTTTCCAGAAGCAACGCATCATACCAGCCGGTGGAAGGACCGTCGTAATACTTGGTGATACCTATGCAGTATTGGTAAAAGGTACCGTGTACATTGTGAATGTGAATGTGCGTTACGGGATAGTTGACGGAGAGCAGTCGGACAGCACTGTGACAGTCTTCCGAAAAGATGCCATCCACTTCGATGTGGGAGATGGGACCCCCGCTGCCTTCATCGGCGTTCAGTGCCACCAGATCATCGTAGCAGGCACCCTGACAGTTCCGGATAAGACCGTAATGACAGTTACCGTTGAGATGGACCCCATCCATGTTTACTGCCCAGGGATTCCCGTAATTGAAATCGAAAACAACATTCTCCACCGTAAAGTAACGCACGGTGTCCAGTACAATACAGAAATTCACGGGATCTTTGGCTGTGATGCCGGAAATGTGCAGATTCCGGATCCTGTGGAAAAAGAACATGAAACCATGGTAATCCGACAGAGTGGGATCGGGAAAGTGTATGGGATTTTTGGCCTGACCAAGGTTGTTGTAGTCCCAGATACCGCCCTGCAAAGTGATGTTTTCCTCTCCGTCCGCCGTCAGCATGGGACAGTTGGCAGCGTCCGTCATACGGATCACAGCATATCTGGGCAGAACGAGAGCCTGGCCGGAATGGATCCTCAGTGTGTGGGAGAGGGTATATTGTTTTTGCGGCATAGGCAGACGGATCTCGCAGCTGTCGCTGTCCAGCATTTCCTGGATTGCCGGATAATCATCATGAACGCCGTCACCGAATAATGTGTGCATTGCGTACCTCCTGCAGCAGACCTTTTCTGAAAACATTGTATCATATTTTGATTCACATTACAATGGTGAATGTTGCCTGTTTTTTGGAAAAAGATAATATCAGCAAAAGAAAACACAATAATTGCTCTTGTGGGGGAATGGTTATATATGATATAATTGCATACAGAGAGATGGTTTTGTTTGTGCTGAATGTCTATGGAATAATAAGAAAGATCAGATAGTTACATAGCCGATTGCAAAACTCAGAAAAACGAAATCACGCACTCGAAAACGTTCTGTGGCGACTGGCCGATATTCCCTTCGGGAAATCGAGAGGCCCCCAGGAGCTCGCTTTACTATTTCTGGTGTTTTGCAATTTCTATATATAGTGGCACATGGAATTGCAGTCACTATATCCAGCAAAACCTTTTAAAGTTCTTTGCCAGGCTTTCTTTCAAGAAAGCCGCGTTCCCCCTTTACAAGAGTTTTGCAATCGGCTATCAGATAGTTACAGGAAAGGAGAAACAGTCATTATGAAATGTGAAGTCAGAACCTTCGGAGGATATCCCGTCTTGTATATCGACGGGGAAGCGCAGGTGCCGATTCTCTTTTTCGGGAATACGGATCTGGGAAAGAATGTGACCGCACAGGCACGGATGGCAGGGGAAGCAGGGATCCATCTGCATTCCGCCATATATAATCTGCATTTTCTGGACGGGAGCAAACCGCTCACATGTCCGGAAATAAGGGAACCCTCCGCACGGCACGCCATAACCGATCTGCAGAGATGTCTGGATCAGATTCTGGACGGCGATCCGGAGGGAAAGATATTTCTCCGTGTAAAGGTGGGGGCGTATTTCCGGGAAGCACCGCCGGAATGGGAAGACCAGCTGATCCGGTATGCAGACGGCAGCATTTATCCGGAAGGATCAGACCTGTGCCTTGTGTCCACATCCTCGGAAAAATGGGCGGCTGCTGTGGACGAAAAACTGACGGAAATTGTCCGGTATATGCTGTCGGAGGAAAAATACAGGGAGCACATCGCTGCCATTCATCTGGAAAACTGTGAGTGGTTTGAATACGGGTTCCGGGAAAGCGGTTCTGACTGCTCCCCGGTGGCGGATGCCGCATTTATGGCATGGCAGAAAGCAAAGTACGGGGAAGCCCATGTCTGTGTACCGGTGCCCCGGGATCTGCCCAATAACCGTTCTTTTGAACTCTACAGAAACACCCTGCTCCTGCAGCCGGAGGAACAGCGGTATATTGATTATTTCGATTTTATCAACGATCTGGTTTCCGACAGGATCGAGCGTTTTGCCAGGGTTGTCAAGGAGGCATCGGATCACCGGCTGCTGGCACTGGCGTTCTACGGCTACCTGTTTGAACTGGCGGACTGTCAGTCAGGGCACTATAAACTGCAGAAGCTGCTCCGCTCTCCCTGGCTGGACGGGTTTGCAGGGCCTGTTTCCTATGCTGACCGAAGCGCCGGTGCGCCGCATGGTGCGGTCGGTGCCACCAGTGCCTATATGACCGTGATGGATTCTGTGGCGAGACACGGAAAAATCTGGTTCCAGGAAAGTGACCAGAGAACAGCCGTAAACGGTTCTCCCGACGGAGGATGGCTGCCCAATACCGGCACGGTGGAAGATCTGCAGCAGATTCACCGCAGAGAAGTGGGCGATATCATGATGCACGGCTGCGGTATGTGGGCGATGGATCTGATGGATACCGGCTGGCTGATGGATCCGAAAATCTGGGAAAATCTGGCTGAACTGCAGGTGATGTACCGGAATTTTATTGCAAAGAAAACAATGCATTCGGACTTTGATGTGGTGCTTGTGGCAGATGAAGCCGCCGAGTCGGTTGTGGGACAGCCTTCCTTCAACGGGATCTCAGGCAGTTTACTGTCCGCTTCCCGGTTTGCATTGTACCGTGCCGGGGTATCGTTTGCGTTTGCAGAAATAAACGATGTGGCTGACGGACTTTTCGGAGACGGAAAGCTGTATATCTTCCTGAATCCCTATCGGATTTCCCATGAAACCGCCTGCAGACTGCACCAACAACTGCAGGGCAAAAAAGCTCTCTGGATGTACGGCTTCGGAGAAACGGCACCGGAAGATGTGGAAATGCTGACGGGTATGCGGATCGGCCTGACAGAACCTGGCCTTGCCAAGCCTGCATTGACAGAAGTTGGAAAAACAAAGTATGCTGCTCTGCCGATGGATGGAAAAACGGTCACACACCGGTATGCGGCAGAAACCGGCAATGTGTACGGCGTGTATGAAAACGGAGCCTGCGGGTTTGCCGGGACGGGGGATCATTGGTTCTACGGCGGAACTTCTCTGGATGCAGCGCTTATCCGGGGGATGGCAGCAGAGGCCGGGATACATATTTACACCGAGGGGGAAGACCTGTTCATTACGGATGGGAAAATCGCGGTATACTGTGCACTGGAAGCAGGGGAAAAACAGATCCTGTTCCCGGACGGAAGAAAAGAATCCTGGCAGGCGTATACCGGGGAAACACGTTTCTTTGAAGTTTAAGCAGAATACCATAAATAACAAAAGGGAGATACAGGAATGAAAAGAAGTAAAACTATCTGTGGGATTTTGTGTATGCTGATGCTGCTGCAGACATTGGCAGGGTGTCAGAGTACAGAAACGGAAACGGACGCAGCCGAAACAGAACAGGCTGTACAGAACGAAGAAGCGGAAACAGTGGACGAAAGACTGCTGGTTTCGGACAATCTGCCGGAGAAGGATTTTGATGGTCAGAATTTTACGCTGTACCTGCGGAAAGACAGTGATCAGGAACCAAAGGATTTTGTGGCAGAGGAAGGCAGCGGCGACATTCTGGTGGATGCTGTATACAAAAGAAACCTTGCTGTGTCGGAACGGTTCAATGTGAATTTTCAGTACAACTATGATACCTCCGGCAATACGACCTACAATACCACGGCAGTTGTAGCCATCAAAGCCGGGGATGATGCCAATGACCTGCTGGGTCTGCACGGTGCCTTCTGTTTCAACCACGTAAAGGAAGGGCTGCTGCTGGACTGGAATTCGTATATGGAGTACAACGATCTCACAAAACCCTGGTGGGACGCAGATTTTTGCAGCAATATGACCATTGTCGGTAAGTTGTACGGGATGACCGGTACCATCAGCCATACCAGTATCGGCGGTACGTTCTGCCTTATGTTCAACAAGGATATGATGGATACGCTCGGCATTGCCTATCCTTATGACAGCGTGAAAAACGGCACATGGACATTTGATGCTTTCCAGACAATGTGTTCCCAGGCAGCCGTGGATCTGAACGGTGACGGCGCATATAAACCGGAGAACGATCAGTTCGGTCTGGAGTCCAGTTCCTGGGGATTCCCGGTATGCTCTTTTTACCTGGCCGGCAACAAGGTAATCACCCCCGATGCGGAAGGAAAACCGGAACTGACGCTGTATAACGAACAGACGGTGGCGATTCTGGAAAAGATGCGCGACTTTTACGACAGCAACATTGCCTATATCAGCGGTTATCACGGGGAAGGGAAGAAAATCTTTGAAGAAGGCCGTGCGCTGTTTGCAGGAGGATCCATGGGGGCTCTGGAGACCGCCAGAGATTATGATATAGAACTTGGCGTGGTTCCGTATCCGAAATACGATGAATCCATTTC
>SVSN01000118.1 GCA_015064285.1 Oscillospiraceae bacterium
TGGCCAGCAGATTCTTGCGGATATCGTTCTGTTCCATCTCTTGCCCTCCCGCTTACAGCTGTGCTTCCATCTTCTGACAGTTTCTTCTGCTGAATCCGTCGATGGTGGGCAGGATTTCCTCGGGGGTACCTCTGCCTGCCAGTTTTCCTTCGGCAATCAGCAGCACTTCGTCCGCCTGGCTGATGATCCGCTCCTGGTGGGAGATGATGATCAGGGTGGCGCCGGAGTTCTCGTGAATTTCCCGGAAGGTGCCGGTGAGCCGGTTGAAGCTCCACAGGTCGATGCCCGCTTCCGGTTCGTCGAAGATCATGACGGGTGCGTTCTTGGCCAGAATGGTGGCGATTTCAATCCGCTTCACTTCCCCGCCGGAGAGGGAGGTGTCCACTTCTCTGGTCAGATAATCGGCGGCGCAGAGCCCTACTTTGGTCAGATAGTCGCAGGCTTCGGCGGTCTTCAGCTTCCGGCCGGCCGCAATGTTCAGAAGATCCTTGACGGTCAGTCCCTTGAACCGGGGCGGCTGCTGGAATCCATAGGAGATTCCGGCGTTTGCCCGCTCGGTAACAGTATATTCGGTAATGTCGGTATCGTCGAGAAAGATCTTTCCGGCGTCCGGGGTAACCAGACCCATGATTACCTTGGCAAGGGTGGTCTTGCCGCCGCCGTTGGGGCCGGTGATGACAATGTATTTCCCATCGGGAATGGTCAGGGAAACATTGTCTAAGATCGCATCCCGTTTACCTGCCTCCGCAGGCACATGATAGGATATATTTTCCAGTCGGAGCATAGTCTGGCATCCTTTGTTGTGTATTTGAAAGTAATCCCGCCCGCCATAGCCGATTTTTACAGTAGGGGCAGTTTATATCTATACTATTATAAAGCATTTGCCGGAAAATTACAAGGTTATGCATGGAAATTCGTGGAAGCAGCGGAAGGGAATTTTGTGGCAGGTTGTACAATTCCGCAAAAAAACAGCGGATCGGCTGTCATTTCAGCACGCTCCGCCGCAGTATATTACAGGGGCTTTTTCCGATATACCTGCCGGTACGCCGAGGGGGACATCTGCAGGATTTTCTGAAACTGACGGTTGAAGGAAGAGAGAGAGGCATAGCCGCACTGGTCCGCTATGGACAGAATGGAATCCTCGCTGCTCTCCAGTGCCGCGCAGGCATGGCGGATGCGGATTTTGTGCAGGAATGCCACAGGCGGAATGCCGAACACGGCCGTGAATACCCGGCGCAGATGGCCTTCGCTGACATAGCACAGCTCACACAGCGTCTCCATCCGCACCGGAGAGGCATAATGACTCATCATATAGGCAACGGCCGGTGCCACAATCCGCTGCATTTCCTCGGATGCTTCCGGCAGAACCGATGTTTTCTCCGGCAGGAACCGTTCTGTTTCGTACAGGATTGCGGCCGTCAGCAGAGCCAGATACGGATGCTCCCGCGGCGGCGGTTCCTGCTCGTCGAACAGATCAAAAATACGCTGCAGCAGGGGCAGAATCCGCTTTTTTTCCGCCGAACCGCACAGGCGTCCCCGGTATTTTGTTCTGTCGGTCAGCTGTATCAGATGTTCCCTGTCCGGCAGATCGGCAAACAGAACGGACACATTGACAAAAAGAAACCGCCATATGCTGGAACCGGCACGGATATTGCATCCGTCGTGCACTTCTCCCGGATAGACAATCACAATATCGCCCTGTCCCACAGGATAGATTTCGTCCCGGATATAGTACAGAGCACTGCCGGACATACAGTACCCGATTTCCAGAAAATCATGAAAGTGAATCCGCCTGGATTCGGAAAGATTGGTCAAAGGCCGCTCACCCGTCACAACCAGCCGCTTTGCCGTTCTGTCAAAAGCAGACAACGGTGTAAAAAGCGGCATCAGGGCATCGTTACCGGATTCTGTGAATGTTTGTTTCTGCATAGTTTATGTTTGAAAATGGATAGATGAATTCAGTTTCGGATATTATAATTAGTTTACAGGACAATTATGAACTGCGTATATCGGTTCTGTCAAAAAACAAATTTTTTCGAAGAAAGGACAGTATTTATGAAAAAAACGATCACCTGGATCTGTCTGTTCGCCTGCCTGCTGATGACAGCCTGTCAGGAAAAAGAAGCAGACCTGCCCGCCGATACTGCAGACACCGCAGAAACAGCGGGTACCGAAACCGTACCGGAAACCGAGCACTCCTATGTGGATGCACTGCCGAAGGCCGACTATACCGGTGCCTCCTTCCGCAGCTATGGTGCCAACACACTGAACGGCATGGAATATGCCACGCTGCTCCAGTTCTCCTGGGGAGAACAGAACGGCGAAAGCTGCAACGATATTCTGTATGACCGTACCGCTTATCTGGAAGAATTCTATAATGTGGATTTTGTGGAAACCATTGAACCGGGCAATGTGAGTGCCAGCAAGGTACAGGCCAACATCAAGGCAGGGGATGCCGCCCATGACATGATTTACGGCGATGTAGCCTCCTTTGGATATTCCATGGTTCTGGCGGGCGGTGTGTATCCCTCCGACATGATCCCGGGACTGCAGCTGGACAATCCCTACTGGTCTTCCGAAATGCGTGAATCCCTGACCATCGGAGGCAGCTACTACTTCCCCACCGGCGCCATCACACCCCGGTACTACGGTGCGGCGTATCTGCTGATGTTCAACCGGGACATCGTGACAGATATGAATCTGCCCGATCCGCAGGCACTGACCAAAGAAGGCAAGTGGACCATCGATGTGATGTTTGACATGATGGCAGACGCCTATGTGGATCTGAACGGGAACGGCGAAGTGGACCAGGACGACCAGATCGGCTTCGGATACGAAACCCTGACCGCAGAAACCCTGGTACTGGGCTGCGGCTACCGGTATGTGGAAAACGAAAACGGCAAAATGCGGGCAACCTTCGATGATGAAAATCTGGTTACCCTGATGCAGTGGATGGTACAGCAGTATCAGCAGGACGGCATCATCCTGGACGGTGCGAACGGTATTGACTACGGCGCCATGGTGGAAGCCGGCAGAGTCCTCTTTGACTCTCCCTGTACCTTCAGTATGGCCGCTTACCGGGATTTTGAATATGATTTCGGCATGGTACCTTTCCCCAAGGAAAACGAAATGCAGGACGGTTATATCAGTTATGCTCAGCCCTGGGTGGTTTCCGTCCCCTATGTACCGGTAACCAACACGGGCGACACCCTGCCCATGACCGGTGTTCTGCTGGACGCCATGGCCGCCTACGGTTACGAAAAGGTGCAGCCGGTGATTTATGAAGAAGTAATCATGCTCAAGAACACCCGTGACGAAGCTTCCTCGGAAATCGTGGAGATGCTGTACGAAAACGTAGCCATTGAGCTGGCCTCCTGTATCGGTCTGGACGGTTTCACAGGCAAGGTACAGCAGATGTTTACATCCAACCTGGGCAAGACCGACATCACTACCCTGTATGCCGGAAGCCGCGAAAGCATCGAGAACTTCTTTGTGAATCTGGAAGCCCAGTTCAAGGAAATCCGCACCAATCTGGAATCCGCCCAGTAAAACCACAGACATAAAGAAAAAGCAGTCGATAAAACCGGCTGCTTTTTTGTATTATCCTATTGTCCGAAGTAATTCTTAAGTCAATGATGATTAACCAAACTGTTTGTAAAAGGGAAACGCGGCTTTTTGAAAAAAGCCTGGCAAAAACTTTAAAAAGGATTTTTGCAGAATGGAGCCCCTGCAATTCCATGTGCCATTGGATATTGTATATCCAAGACCCAAGGAATAGTGAAGCGAGCTCCTGGGGGCCGGCAACCCCAGTCGCCGTAGCCGGTTTCCGATTGCAGGATATAGTTAATCATCGGTTACTTAATTCTTATCTCTTACTTCTTAATTAGTCCAGATAGCCCTTCCGGTACAGCAGTTCCGCGATCAGAACCGCACCGCCGGCAGCACCGCGCAGGGTGTTGTGGGACAGGCCGACGAACTTGTAGTCAAACATGGAGTCTTCTCTCAGTCTGCCTACGGTTACGCCCATACCGCCGTAGATGTCACGGTCCAGCTTGGCCTGGGGACGGTTGTCTTCTTCAAAATAGGTGATGAACTGTTCCGGTGCGTGGGGCAGGTTCAGCATCTGGGGCACACCGCGGAAGGAAGCCCATTCTTCCAGGATGGCTTCTCTGGGCGGGGTGTTTTCAAAGTTCACGAATACAGCCGCAGTATGACCGTCGGAAACGGGTACCCGGATGCACTGGCAGGTGATCTGCGGTTCTGCAGCGGAAACGATGATGCCGCCGTGTACTTCACCCCAGATCTTCAGGGGTTCCTTTTCGCTCTTTTCTTCTTCGCCGCCGATGTAGGGGATCACGTTGTCCACCATTTCCGGCCAGGTTTCAAAGTTCTTGCCAGCGCCGGAGATGGCCTGATAGGTGGTCACCACAACCTGCTTGATGCCGTACTTCCGCAGGGGGGTCAGGGCAGGTACATAGCTCTGGATGGAGCAGTTGGGCTTAACGGCGATGAAACCGCGCTTGGTGCCCAGTCTTTCTCTCTGGCTGGCGATTACGTCCAGATGGCTGTCGTTGATTTCCGGAATCACCATGGGAACGTCGCTGGTCCAGCGGTTTGCGGAGTTGTTGGAGATTACCGGGATTTCCGCCTTGGCGTAGGCTTCTTCCAGTGCCTTGATTTCGTCCTTCTTCATGTCTACGGCGCAGAACACGAAGTCGCACAGTTCCTTCATTTCGTCAATGTTGGCAGCGTCGTGGATAACCATGTCACCGATGCCTTCCGGAATGGGGCAGGCCATCTTCCATCTGCCTTCCACGGCTTCACGATAGGGATGACCGGCGGTTCTGGGGCTGGCGGCAAGAGCCGTGATCCGGAAATAGGGATGATCGGCCAGCAGGGTGATGAAACGCTGTCCTACCATACCGGTAGCGCCTACGATCCCGCAGCGTAATTTCTCTTTCATGTTCATCTGCCTCCTGTCTGCAGTACAGCCGTTTTTCTGCCGGCTGTTTTTTATATTTTCTGTATTTTTATTCCTGTGGTTA
>SVSN01000022.1 GCA_015064285.1 Oscillospiraceae bacterium
CCCACCAACTCCGAATTTATCGCCATGATCGCCGACAATATGCGGCTGAAGTATAAAATGCACTGATCTGCAAAGCATGGATCCACACGGAAGAAAGTCTGCCCTGCCCGGCGGGCTTTTTTCTGTTTTGGGGGTTGAAAACGGGTTTGCGGTCATGTATAATGAAAAAAACGGTTTCTTCTATGGAGGTTTATATGCGTACAGATTTTGATGTGATTGTCTGCGGCGGCGGGATTGCCGGGGTTGCGGCGTCACTGGCAGCGGCGAGAGAAGGAGCGGATGTGTGTCTGCTGGAGAAGGAATACGGTCTCGGCGGTCTGGCGACGCTGGGTCTGATTATTGTATATCTGCCTCTCTGTGACGGTGACGGCGTGAAGATGAGCGGCGGCATTGCGGAAGAACTGGCAAAAGCTTCTCTGAAATACGGCCCCGGTACGTACCCGGAGGTGTGGAAAAACGAAGCCACGGTGGAAGAACGGGCAGGACACCGGTACGAAATCCGGTATCAGCCTTCTCCCATGATGCTGGTGTGCGAAGAATTGCTGCTGGATGCCGGAGTGACGATTTATTACGATGCCAGACTGGCTTCTGCCCGGTGTGAAGGGGAAAACGTGGCAGCTGTGACCATTGACACCAAGAGAGGGCCTGTGGAGCTGACAGCAAGGGCCTTTATTGATGCCACCGGGGATGCGGATCTCTGCTTCTTTGCCGGGGAAAAAACGGCGGAATTTGCCCACAACAGCCGGACGGGATGGTATTTCTCTTTTGACGGCACCACCGGCGGACAGGGAAAACTGGATCTGCACCTGAACTCTGACGGGTATTATCCGGAACCGGCAGCGGACAAACCCCACTACAACGGACTGGATGTGGATGATATCAGCCGGCATATGATCGATATGCACAGGTTTATTCTGGCGGATACAGCCAAGAGACAGGAAAAGAATCCCGGTCATTTTCCGCTGATCATTCCGGCATTCCACGGCCTGCGGACCACCAGACGGCTTTCCACCTCTATGGAATTCTCAGAGGATCTTCACGAGCGTGTGTGGTTTGAGGACGCCATCGGCATGATCGGCAACTGGAAACACAGCCATCTGCGGTATTCCATTCCCTACCGCTGCTGTAAGGGCGAAACCTTCCGGAACCTGTATGCGGCTGGCAGATGCGTGTCGGCGGATCGCTCCGGCTGGGATCTGACCCGGGTGATTCCTACCTGTGCGGTAACGGGAGAAGCGGTCGGTGTGGCGGCGGCCATGCAGGCAAAAACCGGATGCGAACCGGCAGTGGATGCCCTGCAGGCAAAGCTGACGGAAAAAGGTGTGCTGCTGGACAAGAGTCTGTTTACAAGGACGCTCTGAGACAGTATAGCATACGCCGGGTGCGGAAAAGCACGAAACCGGAGGGAGAAATAAGAAGTAAGATGTCAGAAATAAGAAGTACGGCGAGAAAAATGCTGTGCTTCTTATTTCTTGTCTCTTACTTCTTACTTTCCATGCGCAACCAGTGCAACCGGCGGTTGTGTCCGGACAAAAACGGCTCCATTGTGTATCCGTGGAAAATATGGTATACTGCAGACAGTGAATGGCCAGTCACATATCCTGAAGAAAAGAAGGTACTGTATATTATGCGTGAAATCAATATTGGCGGACGGATCCGGGAACTGCGGTATAAGAAAGGCGTGACACAGGAGACACTGGCGCAGGCAATGTCCGTGACGGCACAGGCGGTGAGCAAGTGGGAGATGGGAACATCCTACCCCGATTTTACCTTGCTGCCTGCACTGGCGGCGTATTTTGAAGTTTCCATGGACACCCTGTTTGACTACGATGTACATGAAGTAAAGGAGAAAATTGAGACGGTTCTGCAGGAAGCAAGACAATATTTTTTTGAGGATACCGGACGGTATATCGAAACAGTAAAGCAGGCACTGCAGACCTGGCCGGACAACGAGACCCTGCTGACCTGTCTGTTGGACGCATATGAATACGATCTGCGGGACAAAGGAAACACGGTACATCTGGAGGAAATGGTGGTACTTGCCGACAAGATCATTCAGGAAAGCCGGGATTTTGTCCGGGTATGCAATGTGAAGGACGATAAAGCGGCTGCTCTGCTGAAACTGGGGCGGTACGAGGAGGCCAAAGCAGTGCTGGAAACTCTGCCATCGGATGTAGAATTGCGGTATGATTCCATGGCCTTCCGCCTTTCCGGAAAAGATCGCCGGGATGCAGCCATCTGGGCAAGATGCGGCCATCTGCAGAATTTGTTTATCGCCTGTGATCTGGAAGGAAAGGGCGAAATGGAGATTGAACGGTATGAGGAAGCCATTATCGCCTTCACCAGAGGGATCACAGTACTGGAAGCGTTCATCTTCCCGGAGAGGGAGTTTGAGGACAAGTATATGTGGGCAGGGATGCAGACCTTCCACTGGAGTCTCCATATGTACCGGGCGGCCTGTCACAAGGCACTTGGCCGGACAGCGGAATGTACGGCAGATATGGAAGAAGCATATGAAATTATCCGTACCGGCTGGCATGACTTTGCAGAGAATCCATTATACTATCTGGAATACTACAACCGGTATCTGGCGGAACTTGGGATGGAGGAATATATCCAATAACACAAAAAGAACCTGCCGTTTCTGACAGGTTCTTTTCCATTGTGTGGTATGTACTTATCTCTTCTTGGAGATCACGTAGCCGGCTGCGGAAACAACTGCAGCTACAGCGGCGATTACGCCCATGTCGAAGGTCTGAGGAGCGGTAGCTTCTTCTACTACGGTTTCCACTACGGGAGCGGCAACCAGTTCCAGATCACCCATCAGGTAGGGATACTGCCATGCAGCGTTGTCGGGGTCGGCCCAGCCGTAAGCGGAGGTTCTGCCGTCGCCTTCAGCGTTCTTGGAGTTAACCTGGATTTCAAAGCCTACAACTGCGCCTTCCTTCATGGTGAAGTTCTTGCAGAATTTCACAGCATTGAAAGAGAATTCATAGATGTAGCCGTTGTCGTTTTCTACGCATACGATTTCATAGGTGCCGTCGGAGTTCACGATACCCTGTTCGGTGCCCTTGAAAGCAGTGAATGCCAGGTCGTCCTTGTGCCAGCCGAACTGAATGATAGCATCGTCGGTAGCATAGTCGCCTGCGTCAGAGTTCAGAATGTCGAAGTACAGTTCAATGCCGTCACCCCAGGACTGCTGGGAGCTGGTGAAGTGATCTTTGTCACCGGTTACAACAGCCAGAATGTACAGGTTGTCGTTGTCCCACATAGCTTTCCATTCGGTGGTGATGCCTTCTTCGGTGCCGTCCTTCAGTGCGTTTGCGGTGAAGGCTTCGGCAGTTGCCCATGCTTCGTCGATCTGACCGTCAACAACGATGGTGCCGTTGGTAGCGGTTGCATAGTAATCGGATGCAGCAGCGGGAGCTACGCACAGAATAACCAGCAGACCACAGAGCAGTGCGGAAAGAAACTTTTTCATGATGTTTCTCCTGTGTTGATGTATTTCCCGGAAATATTTCCGGAAGCAAGGTCAGTATAACATAGGTACGGGCGGAAGTCAATACTGGAATAAAACTATATGCTGTTAATAAATTTCTGCCGGGGCTGAACCATGTCAGGCGGCAGAATCGGTACTTCCTGACAGACTGCCCCGTCTGGTGATGGTTTTTCCATCGGTGTCCAGAACCACGGTACCGTCTTTGTCTGTACGGTAAACCGCCGCACCGGAGAGGGTCAGCAGGTGCAGAACAGTGGTGTGGGGATGACCGTACTCGTTGCCGTAGGCGCAGGAAATCACACAATGATCCGGAGAAATGGCTGTGAAGAACTCCAGGGATGTGGAGGTGGAGGATCCGTGATGGCCTACCTGATAAATATCGCAGTCAAGCAGCACCGGTTCATTGGCTGCCAGAACGTCAAATTCCGCTTCCTGTTCCGCATCTCCCGAAACCAGCAGGGAGGTACCGCCCACATCTACCCGGACAACCGCACTGACATTGTTCAGATTTTCATAATCAGTATGTACAGGACCCAGCAGGGTACAGGTGATGTCTCCGGCGGTGTACTGTCCGCCGATGGAGGCATCGAATACCGGAATCTGTTTCTCGCCGGCAATGGAAAGCAGGGTTTCCGTATACACGTTAGGCTCCGTCATGGGCATCAGTACCCGTCCTGTCGGGATCTGTTTCAGTACCTCATCCGCACCGCCCACATGGTCGTCGTGGGGATGGGTCAGGATCAGATAATCCAGCCGGCCGGCATAGGTTTTCAGATATTCTACAAGGGCACCGGCACTGGCGTTTGGTCCGGTATCGATCAGAACGGCAGCGTCACCCGTCAGAATCAGTGTGGCGTCCCCCTGTCCCACATCGATAAAATGAAAGGAAGCATGGCCGGAGAGCAGTTCCCGCCGGGGGATTACCTTGCCGGTCTGGGCATAGGAATAGGAGCCGAAGAAGGCAAACAGCATGGAGAAAAGAGAGGTCAGGATTCTGACCAGCCATTCTCTGCCTTTCCGTGCGGCTTTATTTTTCAGTTTTCGGACAGGTCTGTAGGCCATAGTATGTATTTCCTTGCAGCTATTTGATATGTAGGGGCAGAACGGTGCTATACAGCCGTCTGCCCGGTTTTGCCGTTTTTTTTCTGCGGCAGCGGACGGGATTCTTCCGTAGAACGGCAGAAATTCCGGATCTGACCGCACAGCCAGTAAGCCGGCAGACAGAGGAAAAACCACAGAACGGAGAAAGTCGGGCAGATCTGTCCAAACAGATTGAAAGGCATATCCGAGTAGTCCCAGACTTCCAGTCCCCACCACAGATTGACCACGCAGCCGATTCCGAACTCCACCAGTGTGATGCCCGCCGTTCCCAGCAGACACCGGACAGAGAGCGGGACACTTCGGCAGTGTTCTCTGATTCCGTACAGCAGTATGGCGGCCAGTGCGCCGGCCAGAATCATGGACCAGTGGGTGTACCCCCGCCAGAGGATCTCCAGAAAGGAGTACGCCACACCGCCCGTGACTGCCGCTACAGTATATTCCCGTATCGGGAAAGATTTCTTCTTCAAATTCCATCACCCGGAGTTAGGGTTGCCGGATGAAGGGAGGATTATGCATACAGGTAAGAAATAGGATGTAAGAGATAAGAAATAAAGAGAGCACAGGAAGTAGGGAGCAGTCCTGGAGGCATACTTCTTACTTCCTGTTGTGTCTTAATATTTCTTATCTCTGATTTCTTACTTTTTACTTTTCTTCCGCAGCGGCGGCTTCTTCAACGGGCTTGCCGAGAAATTCGGGCAGCTGCATACCGGCCATGTTGAACATTTCGTTCATCGGGGGAATGGACTTCATCAGGCCGGAGACAAAGTTTGCGGTGGAACCCTTGCCGTCGGGCGTCTGGGCACCGCCGTCCCAAACGGTGATCTTGTCGATCTTCAGGTTCTTGATGGCGTCTACCTGGATTCTGGTCAGTTCTTCCATCTTGTCGGCCAGCATCAGGCGGATTGCGTCATCGGAAGCACCGCCGGCGGCACGGACGATTTCGGCAAAACCTTCGGCCTGCTTCATGAGGATTTCACGGAGACCGTCGGCTTCCGCCTGCATCTTCAGCAGGGTAGCATCGGCTTCACCCTTTGCCTTGCGGCGGATCTGTTCGGCTTCTGCTTCTGCCTGCAGTTCCAGTTCCTTCTTCTTGATCTGGGCCTTTACCAGAATGTCGGCTTCCAGCTTGGCCTGTTCCAGATTGGCTCTGGCGATTTCGGCAGCCTGCTGAGCACCGTAGGATTCTTCCTGTGCTTTTGCCGTCTGGATGTTTTCAGCGGCGATGGCGCGCTTCATGGCTTCGGCTTCTCTTTCACGACGGAGGGCTTCGGATTCGGCAATCTGTACCTTGGCTTCGTTTTCACCGGCCACGGCTGCGGAGTTGGACTGGGATACGCGGATTCTCTTTTCTCTTTCGGCTTCGGCGGAACCGATGGCACCGCTTCTTTCGGCTTCGGCTACGGATACCTTGGCGGTATTGATGGCCTGTGCGGCAGCTTCCTGACCCAGGGCTTCGATATAGCCGGATTCATCGGTGATGTCGGTTACGTTTACGTTGATCAGCCGCAGACCGATCTTCTTCAGTTCGGTTTCCACGTTGGAGGAAACCGCTTCCAGGAACTTGTCACGGTCGGCGTTGATTTCTTCGATATCCATGGTGGCGATGATCAGACGCATCTGACCGAAGATGATATCTTCCGCTACCTGCTTGATGTCGTCGGTCTTCATACCCAGCAGACGTTCTGCAGCGTTCTGCATGACGCCGTTTTCAGTGGAAATACCGACGGTAAAACGGGAAGGAACGTCTACACGGATGTGCTGCTTGGACAGGGCGTTGCGCAGGTCTACGGAAATGGAGATGGGGGTCAGATCCATGTATTCGTATGCCTGGATTACGGGCCAGATGAAGGCCGCGCCCCCGTGGATACACTTGGAGGAACGGGAGGAACCGTCGGAACCGGCGCCTACCTTACCGTAGATGACCAGTACCTTGTCGGAAGGACATTTCCGGTACCGGGAGAAGATTACGATCATGGTGGTCAGAACCAGCAGCACGATCACACAGACCAGCACGAGTGCGGAGAAGTCTGCCGCGGCTGCCGTGGCGGATGCGAACAGTTTCATTTTATATACCTCCTTGGGGTAATAATATACGTTTTCTGATGTTTACAAAGGATGCCTTATTCTCGGACTGTCTTACTTGTCAAAGGGTTCCACCACCAGGATACCGGTTTCATCGGTAGAGATGACACGAACGGATTCTCCTGTGGCGATTTTCCGGTCTGCGGGGGTCATGGCATTGACTTCCACCAGCCGTTCCTGAAGGGTGATATTGATTTTGCCGGTGCCCTTCATGTCAGCAGGGATGGGTATGTATACAGTACCCACTTTTCCGATGGCATATCCCAGATCCAGATTGCCGCTGGACTGGAGTTTCAGGGAGAGCTTCATCATCCAGGCAATCCCGACCAGCGCCAGGAAGCCGAAGATTACAGCCAGCACTACGGCCAGTCCCAGCGGGATGCCTGTTTCATACAGAACCAGACCGCTCCAGCCGCCTACCGCCGCCATACCCATGATCCCCCGGAGGGAGAAGAGCACAAAGCCATCGTCTGTGGGAATATCCATATCCCCGTCAATGTCGTCGCCGATGCCGAAGAAGAGCAGAATTGTCTGCACCACCAGCACCAGTGTGGACGGAACTGCAATCATGGCAAAGATCCGTCCGGCAAGGTCCATATTGTTCCACCATGCGATCATAACATGTCATCCTTTCCTAATATTGCAACAGGGTTTATTTTCTTGTCTTCATGGTTCCGCAATATTCGTCGATCATATTTTCTGCGTGGTTCTTAACGAGCGTGGAATAATATGCGGTAACAATGACTGCTATACCGCGGGACAGCCGTTTTTTGGCGCCGGCCACCCGTTCTTCGTAACTTTCCACCACAGCAGCCACTACTTCATCCAGATCGTTGAGCCCGGCGGATTCTCCGTCTGCCAGAATATCCACAGCGCGGCATACATAATCGTACAGCACGCTTTCCGGAATGATATCGTCTGTCACATCTCCCACCCGGCCGTTGATATAGGACAGTACCTGGGCGATGCGGGCGAGCTGCATGGTATCGCGCATCATGGCAATCAGCAGAATCCGTGCCAGATGTTCCTTGGTATAGTACTTTCCTTTCGGGCTTGCCACCCATCCCCGTTTGAGCCAGTTCTGCAGGGTGGTTCCGTCGATACCGGTGATTTCTCTCACCTGGGTGAGCATGATCCCTTCGGTAATATAGAATACTTTATCCAGAAAGGATTCCCCGGCGGCTCCGTTCATTTTGGAACGGTCCACTACGGTTCCCGGAATGTAGCGGCTGCTGATGGTGGTACGTTTTTTGGTTCCTTCCATACGGCACCTCCGTTTCTTCTTTGTCTCACTGCCATCAGTGACTGTACCAATAGTATATCACACGTTCATGTGACTGTCAATAGGTTTCCGCAGAAAAAATAACAAAGCACTTGATTTTTTTGAAAAAAACACGTATACTCTTCATGAAAGAATGAAAAAGACTCCCGACAGAGGCGAACGCCGGGAGATGGAAGGAAAACGTATGGAAAACAGCCAGATCCAGTATACAAAGAAACCCTATGACGGCGGGGAACTGTTTACGGTGCGTGCTGCCGGACGGACACAGACCACTTCCATGCAGCGTGTGCATCACGGGGAAGAAGACGGATACCGGCTGGAATATTTGCTGCAGGGAACCGGATATGTGCGCAGGGAAGAAGACGGACAGATGCTGCAGGTAACAGGCGGACAGATGCTTCTGATCCGGCAGGGCTGTGAGGCGACAATCTGGTCTGACAGAGAAATTCCCGGGGATCGGGTATGGTTTTTGCTGGAAGGGACACTGCTCTCCACGCTGTTTGCCCTGTACCGGATCCCGGATGTATATGCTGCTTCAGCGCCCTTACTGCCGGAATGCATGGCTCTCGGAGAACTGCTGGCATCCGGTGAGAAGGACCCCGGAATCTGCGGACAGGCAGCGGCACTCGTTTCTTCCATGCTGGTACGTACCATGGCTTCTGCCCTGTTTCCGGCTGAACCGGAAGACGAAAGTGTGGCGCGGCGGATGCAGATGTACATAGACAGTCACCTGTACGAGGATCTGCGGCTGGATGGACTGGCGGTGCGGTTCGGGTATGCCAAGATGCACCTGATCCGCCTGTTCCGGGAGGAGATCGGGGTCACGCCCATCCAATATGTTCTGCAGAAGCGGATGGAGGCGGCCTGCCGGATGCTGACCGGAACGGTGATGTCCGTAAACGAAATTGCGGTACTGCTGCAGTATTCTTCCGCCCAGCATTTTGCGGCAGCATTCCGGAAGCATACCGGTGTTTCTCCCACGGAATACCGGAGAAAACAGAAGTAGAGCGGCGGGACTTGTATCTTTCAGACAGATCTGATATAATGATAGAAAAGCAATCCACACAAAAAGGACGGAAATTATGCCATTTCAGAAGACTGTAAGCATCATAACCCTGGGATGCCGGGTGAATCAGTATGAATCCGACGGACTGGCGGAGACTCTGACGGCGATGGGATTTTCCATTGTGCGTCCCGGTGAGAAGGCGGACATCACCATTGTCAATACCTGTACAGTGACCGGGGAAAGTGACCGGAAATCCAGGCAGATGATCCGTCGTGCGGCGGCTGAATCGGCTGTGATTGTTACCGGCTGCTATGGTCAGGTGGCGGGTGCGGAAGCGGCGCAGATTCCCGGCGTGGCATATGTCTGCGGCAATGGGGAGAAATCCCGGATTCCTCAGGTGGTTCTGGCGCTGGCGGAAGGACGGCCGGTGGAAAAAATGGGCGTGACCGATATTATGACGGCAGCCTATGATCCCATGCGGCGTCATGTACCCAGACGGTTCCGTTCCTTTATCAAAATCGAAGACGGCTGCGGCAACCGGTGTGCTTACTGCATTATTCCGGCGGCCAGAGGAAAGGTGCGCTCCCGTGACAGGGAAGAGATTCTCGAAGAAGCAGCGGCACTGGCGGCAGCGGGCTCTCCCGAGGTAATTCTGACCGGGATCGAGACGGCGTCTTACGGAATGGATTTTCATGGGGAGAAGAGGGAACGGTACGGCATGGCGCTGGCGTCTCTGCTGCAGGCGGTGGATCGGGTGCCCGGAATCCGCAGGATCAGTATGGGATCGCTGGAGCCTACAGTGATGTCGGCGCCTTTTGTGGAAGCGCTTGCCGGTATGGAACATCTGCTGCCCCATTTCCACCTGTCCATTCAGAGCGGTTCCTCTTCCGTTCTGCGGCGGATGCGGCGGCGGTATACGGCGGAAGCAGCGCTGGAAGCCATTGCCAGAGTGCGCAGTGCCATTCCGGGAGCCACATTCAGTGCAGATATAATTGTAGGTTTTCCCGGGGAAACGGAGGAAGAAGCGGCAGAAACCATGGCCTTTGCCAAAGAAGCGCGGTTTCTGCATCTGCATATTTTCCCTTATTCCAAACGGGCGGGGACAGAAGCGGCGGCGATGCCAGGACAGGTGCCGGAAAACGTGAAAAAAGCCCGGCTGAAGGCCCTGGAAGACCTGCAGGCCGGACTGCGGCTGGATATGCTGGAAACCTATGTGGATGATCACCGGGAAACGCCGGTATATGTACTGGTGGAACAGCAGAAAGATACTGTGGCCAACGGTCACAGTGAGCACTATGTGGAAATCGACATCGAGACGGATACCGATCTGAACGGACAGATCGTTCCTGTGGTGCTGACCGGGACGGACGGGAAAATCTGCTTCGGAAAAGTAAGAGACGGATGTATGAGATAATAAGCATACAGTTCCGGACAAGACTCTCCTTCTGTTTACGGAAGGGGAGTTTTCTTATGGAAAAAGCTCTCCTCTGTCACACAAGGGAGAGCTTTGCATCAGTTGGATATCTTATTTCGTCTTCCAGATCGCGGATGATCCGGGCGATGGCTCCCTCGCCGGCGTGGACGGTGACCCGGTCGGCGGCGGCTTTGACACTGTCGTGAGCATTGGCAACCGCATAACCGATGTCTGCTTCCCGTAGCATGGGAATATCGCCGTCCCAGTCCCCTGCGCAGACCAGAAGCCGGGAACCGGTACGTTTTTTCAGATTCCGTACGCCGGTACCCTTGTGGGCATGGAGCGCTGTAATCTGAAAGGCATTGGTACCGTTGGAGAGAGGATTGACAAGGCCGGCACAGCGTTTTCTGACTTCCGGCGGTACCGGGTCGGGGGACAGGCGGGGTTCTCTGAAATAAAACATGACCTTGCATACCCGGCCGTCAAAGGTTCTGATAAAATCCGCGGCGGCGGGATCGTCAGACGGAAAGGGATAAGCGTCCGTGTCGGAGACGATACTGATTTTTACCACATCAGGACGCAGCATCAGCTCTTCGGTGATCTGCCGCCAGGCTTCGTCCATGAGAAACGTTTCCAGAACCGTATCGGTGGCGGGATCATAGATTTCCGTACCGCTGAGACCGATGATGGGGGCATTGGGACGGATGTCCATAGGGGCGCTTCTGCCCCGGCGGCCGGTGCACAGGGTAAAAAGACCGCCGTTGTCCATGAAATACTGCAGGGCTTCCATATTTTCTGCCGGGATACCGCGCGGATATGTTCCGATGGGATCGTGGGCACACAGGGTTCCGTCATAGTCGGAACAGAAAAGTACACCTTCAAAAATACCTGCCATAGTTATGCCTCCTCCCGGAACAGTTTGTACCGGGTACGGGGATCATCGCTGGTTTTGGCGATCACTGCCTGCCCCTTCATGGAAGAAAGCAGGGCGGTCAGGTGGGTGACGAATACAAACGTACCGCCGCAGTCCGCAATGTAGTGCAGGATGGGACAGATGCCGGCAGCACCTTCACCGTATGCGGTGGTCTGGAAAGTTTCGTTCAGCAGCAGCAGGGAATCCGGTTCCATTTCGTCCAGCATCCGGGCAAGGGCAGCCGCTTCTTCTTCGAACCGGCCGGCGGCGGAACCGGAGACCAGTTCTCCTTCGGCGGTGGCAAACTGGGTATACAGCCGTTTGCGGATGCTGACAGTACCGCCGGAGGCAGGAATGGGCAGACCGCACTGGGCCAGCAGAATGGCGCTGCCTGCCGAACGGAGAAATACGGTTTTTCCGCTGTTGTTTTCCCCGTGGATCAGCATACCGGGCAGGACGGCGTTTTTTTCTTCCCCCCTGCCGCAGGACAGATGCACATCGTTGGGCACCACCCGGTCTTTGGGAGAACCTGCCAGCAGAAGAAGGTCATACAGGTTTTCGATTTCAATCGTGCCGGTTTCACTGGGAGTGATCTCCGGAAAACAGGGGATGATGCCTTTTTCTTCCAGTGCATGCCGGTACCGGAGCACACCGAGATAGAAATACAGTTCGTCCTCCAGGAGGGAAAAACGGTCCAGCAGCCCCCGGAGCATGGCGGTCAGATACCGGTCGCATTCGCCGATGGCGCTGATGGTGATCTCCGTCTGGGTCTCCGGTTTCAGCGCACTGACAGGCTGGCCGATCTCCGGCAGGGATGTTTCGGGTTTGGCGGTTTCTTCCGTGCCTTTCCCCCGGGTCAGCATCTGCCAGAGTCCTGCGGGCTTCTGTTTTTCTCTGGATGCCTGGGGACGGATGTGGGCAAAATCCCGGAGCAGAAAACCGCCGGTACGCAGTTCTTCGTCCAGGGTATATTCCACATCGTAGCGGCAGGCCTGGTTTATCAGTTTATGGCACCGGTCGGCAAATTCGATGAGCGGCTGGTGACTGCGCCATACTCTGTCACAGTTCTCTTTGAATACCGCAAAATCGGGCATGCAGTCCGGATGATTTTCCAGAAGGAGAGATACTTCCCGGATCTGTGCCAGCGCCGAACGCAGATACATACAGGTCAGACCCAGTACGTCCCGGCCGGTGGTCAGCTGCAGGGTCAGATCGGATGGATTGGTACGCCGGTGGGCGAAGAGACGGCTTCTGTCCTGATCCCAGGCGTTTTTTGTCTGGTTCAGACGGCGGAAAATACTGGTCATGGTGTCCAGAAACTGGGGATGTTCCCAGAAAATCTGTCCTGTCCGGTACCGGTGGAGGATATCCTCCGGGGTTACGGAAGGAGAACACAGAACAGAAAGCAGGGCTTCTCTGGGAGCGGCTTCCGGGCACAGGAGCAGAAAGGTTTTGTCCAGCTGCAGATCCCGCAGAATGGCTCGGCCGGGTTCCTTTTCACCGGCGGTGAGCAGCGGAGCGGCTTCTCCGTTTTTTGTCAGCAGGCTGATACGGCTCATACTCTTGCTCCTTTCCGGCGCATTTCCGTCAGTCTTTCCGCCAGTCCCTCTTCCGTCAGCCGGTATTTCTTCAGGATATCTCCGGCAAAGGAGGAATCCGTACCGTCTATGCGGCGGATTTTCCAGGTGCGGCGGTTGTTGTCTTCTTCATCGATCACGGCTGCCAGGGTGGGAATTGCGCCGTGGGTCAGGGAATGGATATGGGTCACATACAGACCGAAAACGCCGGTAGCGTACATATCTTCTGCCAGACGGCGGGAATAGTCTTCGGATTTCTGTTCATCCGTACCGGAAAAGGTTTCGTTGAACAGGGCGACGGTGTCCTCATCCGCCAGAGCACGGATTTCCTCCGCACGACGGACTTCATCTACGAAACGACCGGTATCTTCAAAATTTTCCGGAGAGGGAAAATGGGTGCACAGACGGCAAAACGGCCAGATCTCCCCGCTTGCGGCAGAAACGGGGCAGCCGGTCAGGAAGAAAAGAACCGCAATGCCCAGTGCGCGCAGGTAGGTGGTTTTTCCGCCGCCGTTGGCACCGGTCACATAGAAAAAGTGGGAGCGGTCTCTGCCGGTCATGGTTACATCGTTGGGAACCACCGCTTCTCCCCGCAGTTCTCTGGCAGCCAGGGAAACATCCCGCAGATCCCGCAGACGGATGCACCGCTCCCCGGCAACCTCCGGCAGGCACATGGGATATCCCGCTTCCCGCATCCGGCGGGTGTACAGGGCAGCTTCTCTGCAGAACTGGATTTCCTGCCGGTACAGCAGCACATCCGCTGTCCGGTATTCTTCTTCCAGCAGGGATCCGTAGTCTTCCACCATTCTCCGCGCTCTGTCCGGAACATCCGGGTATACGATGCAGTAAGCGTCAATGACTGCTGGATCGGCACGATGGATCCGGGGGGCAGGCCAGGCATCGGCAATGCCCATTTCTTCAAAATACTGCCGCAGGGTATCTTCGTAACGGGCGGATACCGCATAGGCAGTGACCGTGCCGTTCTGCAGCGTCAGACGGACATCCTCTCCCCGGCCGGCGCGGAAGGCATGGAGGGATTTTTCCAGTGACTGAATCCGTGTGTCAGCAAGCAGATTCCGGAAGCATGTGCATACCGGTGCGGCATAGCCGTATGTGTCCTCTCCGGCTTCTTCCGGCAGAAGAGCGGCAAAAACACGGGCCAGCTGCAGAAACCCGGCTGCGGCGGCGGGAAAGAGCAGACAGCGCCGGTCTTCCGGCAGTTCCGGGGCCTTATATCGGTAATACAGCCGTTCAAAGCGGGAGACTTCTTCCCCAAGATCGGTAAAAGCGGTCAGAAAAGCATCGTCTTCCGTCAGCCGCCAGATCAGCTTCTGGCGGGCACGGATTTCTCCGGCACTGCAGGGAAAGCGGAAATAGTTACTGATGAGAGGGGAAAAAGCGCCTTCCGGCAGCAGATCGTGCAGGACATTTGCGGCGACCGGCCCGTCAGCCGGGGTCACCTTGCCGTCCGGCCCTAAGGGAAAGAACTCCCGGTTTCTGCCGGGACCGTCGTTCCACAGCAGGGATGGATATTCCATGGGCAGAGCCTCCTTTTTGTTTTTCTCTATTGTACTACAGATTCCGTAAGAATGCAAGCAACGGATGTTTTCTTTTTTGTCTGCCTGCGGATCCGGAAGAAATTTATCGGATTCCCTTGCAATCAGGAGGGAAGTGCGGTATAATAGGAGCAGCATAAGGAAACGATAAAGCAACCTGCTATTTTCATAGAAAAGAAAGGAAACGTCACTATGAATATGGAAACCTTTCATGTAGTCGATCATCCGCTGATCAAGCATAAGCTGACCATCATGCGGGAAAAAGAAACCGGGAGCAAGGATTTCCGTGAACTGCTGAACGAAATTGCCATGCTGCTTGGTTATGAAATCACAAGGGAACTGCCTGTGGAAGAAATTGAAATCGAAACACCCATGTGCCATGCCACCGGTTACCGCATCAGCGGTAAGAAGCTGGCCATCGTTCCGATTCTGCGTGCAGGCCTGGGTATGGTGGAAGGTCTGCAGCGTCTTGTACCGGCTGCCAAGGTCGGTCATATCGGACTGTACCGGGATCCGGATACCCATCAGCCTGTGGAATACTACTGCAAGCTGCCTTTTGAGATTGAAGAACGCTATGTTATCGTCTGTGACCCCATGCTGGCTACCGGCGGTTCCGCTTCCGATGCCATCACCATGCTGAAGAAGAGAGGCTGCAGCCAGATCAAGCTTCTGTGCCTGGTTGCTGCTCCCGAAGGTGTGGAAAAGCTGCAGGCAGATCATCCCGATGTGGAAATCTTCACCGCTGCGCTGGATGATTATCTGAACGATCACGCTTACATTATCCCCGGTCTGGGTGATGCGGGCGACAGACTGTTCGGCACCAAATAAGATGCGCAGTTTTACTGTTAACCAAAACGACGCGGGGCAGCGCCTGGACAAGTTCATTGCCAAAACGGTCCGGGGACTGCCTCAGTCTCTTTTATACAAATACATCCGTACCAAGCGGATCAAGGTGGACGGAAAAAGAGCCCATGAAGGGGATATTCTGACCGCCGGATCGGTGGTGGAGATGTACATCCCCGATGAATTCTTCGGCGAAAAGGCAGCCGGCACGGAATATGACCGGGTGAAGCTGGTGCCGCAGATTGTGTATGAGGATGAGAACATCATTCTGTGCGACAAAAAGCCGGGGATCCTTGTCCATCTGGGGGACGAAGGAGACAAGAATACCGCCGAGGGAAACGAAAGAGAAACACTGCTATTCGCCCTGCAGGCCTATCTGGTGAAGAAGGGCGAATACGACCCGGCTTCCGAAAATTCCTTTGCGCCGGCGCTTTGCAACCGGATTGACCGGAACACCGGCGGGATTGTGATCTTTGCCAAGAATGCTGCGGCACTGCGGTGCATGAATGAAGCCATCCGGGACGGAAAGGTGCATAAGAAGTATCTCTGTGCCGTTCACGGAAAAACCGGACCGGGAACGCTTTTGACCGGCTATCTGCGGAAGGATTACAAGACCAAAACGGTGACTGTGTTCCGGGAAATGAAGCCGGGGGCAAAAGAGATCCGCACGAAGTACAGGACATTGGGATATAACCGGGAAAAAGATCTGTCTCTGCTGGAGGTGGAACTTCTGACCGGACGAACCCACCAGATCCGGGCGCACATGGCTTTTGCCGGGTTTCCGCTGCTGGGCGAGGGCAAGTATGCCCATAACAAGGAAGACCGCAGGGCCGGGTTCAGCTATCAGGCGCTGTACTCATACAAGCTGTCCTTCGACGGGCTGGAAGACACGCCTCTTGCGGGGCTGATGGGACGGGAATTCTCTGTGGATAAGAAGAATATTTCTTTTCTGTCTCTGTTTAATGGCACTAAATAATGTATAGATAGGGACAAAAACCCCGGAAAAATCCAGTCGGTTGTGGAATCGGCTGATTTTTCTTTGAAAAATTTCATGCTTCGTCTTGTTTTATATGCGGTTATATGGTATGATATAATAGTATGAGAATCCATTTACGGGATCGGAAACTGATATCCCGGGAATACGAGGTGAAAAAACATGGCATACACCTTTCACGGCGGCATCCATGTAGAAGAATATAAGAACACAAGGCGCTGCCGGATTGAAGTCATGCCCCAGCCCAAAGAAGTGCGGATTCCGCTGCGACAGCACATCGGGGTGCCGGCCATTCCGACGGTACAGCCCGGCGAACGGGTCACCATGGGACAGAAGATCGGGGAAATTCCCGACGGACGTCTCGGCTGTGCGGTACACGCCAGTGTGTCCGGCGTGGTCAAGTCGGTGGAAACAGGTCCTCTGGCGGCAGGCAATGTGGGCTTTGTGGTGATTGAAAACGACGGCCTGGATACCCCTTGCGAAGAAATGCAGCCGTTCCAGGGCAAGCTTTCGGACGCAACCACGGAACAGATTGTAGAAGTGGTCAGAGAAGCCGGGATTACCGGTATGGGCGGTGCAACTTTCCCCACCCATGTGAAGATTTCCTCTGCCCTTGGTAAGGTGGATACGATCATTATCAACTGTGCGGAATGTGAGCCTTTCATCACAGCCAACCATCGGCTGATGCTGGAAAATCCGGCGTCCATTATCAACGGATGCAAAATTCTGCTCAAGGCGCTGGGCGTACATAAAGCCTGGCTGGCGGTGGAAGACAACAAACTGGACGCCATTGAACGGCTGGAAGAGCTGACGGCGGACAGCAGTATGATCGAAGTGAAGGTCATGAAAACCAAGTACCCTCAGGGGGATGAACGGCAGCTGATCTATGCGCTGACCGGACAGGAAATTCCTGCCGGGAAACTGCCGGCCGATGTGGGCTGTGTGATTTTCAATGCGGAAACCTGCGCTTCCATCTTCAAGGCATTTGCTTACGGGATGCCCTCCATCAAGCGGATTGTGACCGTAGACGGGGACTGTGTAAGACGGCCGAAGAATCTGCTGGTTCCCATCGGCACCACTGTCAGCGATGTGATCGAATGCTGCGGCGGCCTGACCAGAACACCCAAGAAACTCATTTCCGGCGGTCCCATGATGGGGAATGCCCTGTGGGATCCGAATCTGCCTGTCATGAAGGGGACCAGTGCCATTCTGGTGTTCTCAGACCGGTTTGATAAGCCGAAAAATGCAGCGGTATCCTGCATCCGCTGCGGGAAGTGCGTACAGAACTGCCCCATGCACCTGATGCCCATGTATCTGGCGCAGTTTGCCCAGATGGATGACTGGGAACGGGCAGCATCCTACGGAGTTATGAGCTGTGTGGAATGCGGTTCCTGCTCCTACAACTGCCCGGGCGGCGTGGAGATTGTACAGCATATCCGTACTGCCAAAGCGGTAATCCGTTCGGAAGCGGCCAGAAAAGCCTCCCTTGCGAAGAAATAAGCGGACGACTTCTGCTTGTATCATTATAGTTTCGAGGTATATAAAGGTGGATAATAAAGAAATGAAGACACTTCCCGCGGAAGAGGCGGGTGCGGTGAAAAAAGTGCAGATGCCGCCCCTTCTGACGGTATCTCCCTCTCCCCATATCCGCGGGCCGGAAAATATTGCTTCCATTATGCTGGATGTGCTGGTGGCACTGATGCCGGCTATGCTGTGGGGCGTGTATGTGTTCGGTATGCGTGCTCTGGCACTGGCTGTGATTTCCGTAGCCTGTGCTGTGGGCTGGGAAGCGCTGGCGCAGGTTGTGCTGAAGCGCACTGTGACCATCAGAGACCTGTCTGCAGCCGTAACTGGCTTGCTGCTGGCGATGAACCTTCCGGTATCCGCACCGCTGTGGATGCCGATAATCGGTACATTTATTGCGATCGTGGTTGTGAAGCAGCTCTTCGGCGGCATCGGCAAGAATTTTGTGAACCCGGCGCTGGCTGCCAGAGTATTCCTGTTTATTTCCTTTGCTTCTCATATGAGCATTTTCCCGGCCGGCGGTTCCAGAGTGAATTCTCTTGCTTTGCAGCTGGGAGAAGGGGATATTGTAGCCGGGGCTACGCCTCTGGCATCCCTGAAGGCCGGAAATCTGCCGGACGTAAACCTGTTTGATCTGATCACCGGCAGCAACATGGGCGGATGCATCGGGGAAGTTTCTTCTCTGCTGCTGGCAGCCGGCGGAATCTATCTGATGATCCGTCGCGTCATTACCTGGCACATTCCCGCAGCCTATATCGGTACTGTGGCGCTGCTGACCTTCCTGTTCCCCCAGTACGGCGGTGTGGCAGCAGACTTTATGCTGACGGAACTGTTCTCCGGCGGTCTTATGCTGGGTGCCTTCTTTATGGCAACGGATTATGCCACCTGTCCTGTCACTGCGGACGGCCGGCTGATTTTCGGCGTGGGCTGCGGTCTGCTGACGATCATGATCCGGTATTTTGGCAGTTATCCGGAAGGCGTTTCGTTTGCGATTCTGATTATGAATCTCCTTGTATGGTATATTGATAAGGTAACCGTTCCCAAGCGGTTTGGAGGGACTCCCGATGGAAAGAAATGATCTCAGACAAAATCCGGAATCCGAAGAACGCCGTACAGACGCGGAAACCGGTTCTGAAAAGTCCCGGGAATCCGGTGTACAGAAAACGGAAGATGTTGTTCTGGAAGATATGAATCTTCTGGCGGGACTGCTGGAAGAAGATCCGGACGACAGTATGGTGGAAGATCTGCTGCTGGAAAAAGAGCTTTCCGATATTCTGGGACAGATGAACCCGGAAGGAGGGCCGGCAGAGCCGGCAGAGCCGGCAGAACCTGAAGAAGAGACGGTTTCTGCAGAGGAAGACCTTCCTGAAGAAGACTTTTTGGATACCGAAGAATATATTGAGATTCCCATACCGGAAGAAGAACCGGATGCGGAGGATATTTCCGCCTATGCGCCGCCTGCAGATGCGCCTGTTGAAAAGAAAGGCATTTTCGCCGGGCTGTTCGGCGGTGGAAAAGGGAAAGCGGAAAAGACACAGACACAACAGAATGAACCTGTGCCGCAGACCGAAGAAAAAGCTGCAGTTTCCGAGGAATCTGTCCCGGCTGCAGAAACGACAGATGCGGATACCGCAGTGCCGGAGATGCCTTCCATGGATACAGATGAACTGGCCTTTGTAACCGATTCCATTCCTGTGACGGTAAGCATGATGGCAAAGGCTGCTGCTGCTCTTTCGGAAGAAGGGCAGAATGACACTGAAGTACCTGAAGAGGGCGAGCCGGCAGAAATCACGGAGGAAGAAGCTGTTCCTGCAGAGGAACCGGTAAAACCTGAAAAAGAACCCCGTGAAAAGAAACCGGAAAACCCCAATATGCCGCTGGTGCGCATGGTTGCAACATTGACTGTGATCTGCTGTGTTGTAGCATTGCTGCTGGCTGTGGTCAACGCAGTGACGGCTGATGTCATAACTGCCAATGCAGAAAAGAAACAGGCGGACGCCATTCTGCGGATTTTTACAGATGGTACTGATGTGGTACCGCAGGGCGAAAAGGTATGGCTGGTTTATAACGGCGATACTGTTCTGGGGTATTGTGCTTCCGTAGCTCCTATGGGATATGCGGGTGCCATTGATATGATGGTCGGCGTGGATACGCAGGATCAGATCGTTGGTGTACAGATTGTGGATATGAAAGAAACCTCCGGTGTGGGTTCCAAGACCCGTTCGGATTCCTTCCTCAGCCAGTACACCGGTATGAACGGTCCTTTCGCAGTCGGCGACAATATTGACGGAATTGTCGGAGCAACAGTCAGCTCGAAGGCTGTGACCGAAGGCGTGAATATGGCGCTGGCGCTGGATGTGCCTTTTGACGGTACTGTACCGGAAACAGAAGTCGAAACGGAGCCTGTGATCGCAGAAACAGAACCTGTAATCGAAACAGAACCGGAAACTGCGCCGGAGACCGAACCCGAAACTGAAACCGAACCCGAGACAGAGCCGGAAACCGAGAAAGAAACCGAAGCTGAGCCGGAACCGGAGACTGAAAAGAAGCCGGAAACCATTCCGCCTGAGACGGTTCCTCCCGTGCCGGAAACCAAGCCTGAAACTACACCTCCCACACCGGAAACCAAGCCTGAGACTACTCCTCCTGCGCCGGAAACTCAGCCTGAGACCACACCTCCTGCGCCGGAAACCGAGCCCGAGACAGCACCTCCCGCGCCGGAAACCGAGCCCGAGACAGCACCTCCCGCGCCGGAGACTGAGCCTGAGACAGCACCTCCCGCGCCGGAGACTGAGCCCGAGACTGCACCTCCCGCACCGGAGACTGAACCTGAAACAGCACCTCCCGCACCGGAGACTGAACCTGAAACAGCACCTCCCGCGCCGGAAACCGAGCCCGAGACAGCACCTCCCGCACCGGAAACCGAGCCTGAAACGGAGACTGTGCCGGTAGAAACGGAACCGGAAACGGAAGAGGAAACCAAAGAAGAAACCACCGGCAGCCGTCTGCCGATACGGTATTGAGGAAGGGGGCAAATACATATGGAAAAGAATAAATATTTGTCCATCTTCAAGGACGGTGTGCTGACCAACAACCCCACGTTTGTTCAGCTGCTTGGTATGTGTCCCACACTGGCGACCACTACCTCGATTGCCAACGCAATCGGTATGGGGGCTGCGGTTATTGTGGTACTGATGTGTTCCAACCTGTTTATCTCCCTTGTGCGGAACCTGATTCCCAAGGAAGTACGGATTGCATCCTACATTGTAATCATTTCCGGCTTCGTGACGGCGGTGGAACTGCTGATCAAGGCGTTCTTCCCGGCCATTGATGCGGCGCTGGGACTGTTTATTCCGCTGATTGTGGTAAACTGTATCATTCTGGCCCGGGCAGAGGCTTTCGCTTCCAAAAATGCCCCCCTGCCTTCCGTAATTGACGGTCTGGCAACCGGGATCGGGTTTACCCTGGCTCTGACCTGCATTGCTGCTGTCCGTGAGCTGCTGGGAACCGGTATGCTCTTTGCTGCCAGCGATGGTTCCGGCGGGATCCGGATTTTCGGGGAATGGTTTACCCCGATTACCATCTTCCTGCTGCCCTCCGGTGCATTCCTGACACTGGGCTTCCTGATTGCCCTGGTGCAGAAGATCACGGCAACCCGCGTGGAAAGAAAACGTGTACACGAACTGGAGCTGGACGCACTGGATGCCGGATATCACAAGACTCTGATGCGGGATCCCGAAACCGGGAAAATCGTAAAGAAAGCGGATATTCTGACCAGAGGCATGGCAACGGAAGATCCGCGGGAAGAAAACAAGAAGGATGACGCTGCATTCCTGGCGGATGAAGCACAGGATAAGAAAGGAGAAAACGCATGAGCGAGATCTTTATGATCATGTTTGCTGCCATACTGACAGAAAACTTTATTTTCTCCAAATTCTACGGCATCTGTCCTTTCCTGGGCGTATCCGACAAGCCTTCAACCGCACTGGGGATGGGTATGGCGGTTACCTTCGTTATGACCATTTCCTCCGCGGCTACCTGGGCTGTGTATTATCTGGTTCTGGCGCCGCTTGGACTGGAGTACCTGAAAACCATTGCGTTTATTCTGGTTATCGCCACTCTGGTGCAGTTCATTGAAATGTTTCTGCGGAAGTACATTCCCGCGCTGTACAGTGCGCTGGGTATCTACCTGCCCCTGATCACCACCAACTGTGCGGTGCTGGGATCTGCGCTTGTCAATATCCAGGAAGGCTACAACCTGCTGGAAAGCGTGGTATTTGGCTTTTCTGCGGCGCTGGGTTTCACCATGGCGATTGTGGTGTTTGCCGGCGTAAGAGAACGGATGGTATTTGCCAACCCGCCCAAATCCTTTCAGGGATACCCGATTCTGCTGATTGCAGCCAGTCTGGTGGCAATGGCATTTTCCGGGTTTGCCGGGATGAATTTTGCACGGTAAACGGACTGTTCGTACTCTGTTTTTAACAGAGACGGCAAACCGAATGAATTGTGCCGCATTGCGGCGGAATGGAGAATGATATGAAAACGATCCTTTTACCGGTGCTGATTTTTCTGGTACTCGGAGCGGCTATGGGGATTCTTCTGGCGGCGGCATCCCGTATTTTTGCGGTGAAAAAGGACGAGCGGGCGGAAGAAATTCTGGCCTGTCTGCCCGGGGCCAACTGCGGCGGCTGCGGATATACCGGATGTGCGGCGTATGCCAAGGCTGTATCGGAAGGAAGCGCACCTGCCAATGCCTGTACGGTAGGCGGGGCGGAAGCGGCACAGAAGATCGGTGCCATCATGGGCGTGGAAGTAGGTTCCATGGAGAAGATGCGGGCACAGGTAATGTGTTCCGGTACTTCCGAATTTGCCAAGAAAAAGTACATATATGAAGGCGTACCGGACTGTGTTGCGGCTTCCAAAATCGGCGGCAGCGATAAAATCTGTCCCAACGGCTGTATCGGTCTGGGTACCTGCGTGGCGGCTTGTCCCGTGCAGGCGATTCAGGTGGAAAAGGGTGTTGCAGCTGTGGACTACAGTAAGTGTATCGGCTGCGGTGTATGTACCAACGTATGTCCCAGAGGTATTATCCAGCTGATTCCTTTCGGAGCAAAGCACTGGGTAGGCTGCAAATCCGAAGATCTGGGTAAGAATGTCCGGAAATACTGTGATGTGGGCTGCATTGCCTGCAAACTCTGCGTGAAGAACTGTCCGGAAAACGCCATCGCCATTGAAAACAACCTGGCGGTGATCGATTACAGCAAATGTACCGGCTGTGACAAATGCGTGAGCAAGTGTCCCCGCAAGATCATCTGGTCCGGGGAAACACAGGGCAAGCTGGGACTGGTGATTGCCAGAATCCCGGAAGAAGCGCTGAATGTGGAATAATCGGAAGGACTCCCGGTATACATATGCCGGGGGTTTTCTTTTGAATTTTGGATGATATCAAAAATAATATCAAAAAAGCTATTGACAATGCATTCGCACTGTGCTATACTGAACGCAGAAATCCAAAAATAGGAGTGAAACTATGGCTGCATTTGTTTTTGGCGGTGGAAAGCGGGCGCAGGCACTGGCCTGTGAGGTGCTTCGGACTGTACCGGAAGCGGAAGCGGAATACGGTGTTAATGAATGCGGGGCACAGGTGATTACCAGAATCCGGGCGGCCTGTCTGCAGATTACCCGGCGTATGGTAGATACCACCCAGTTTGCCGGGGAACCGGAATACAGCGAAAACACGGATCGGCTTCTCCAGTATTATGCCATGCACGCAGAAGGGAAGATTTTGCGGCTGGATGGGGAACGGGTGATTGTGGCGGATGATGACAGCGACAAGCTGATGAGCCTGCGCTGTAAGGTGTACCACAGAGAACTGATAAAACACCTGTCCGCACGGATCGGCGTATCCGGAAACGACTTTATTCTCAAGGCGATTGAACATTACAGTATGCATCTGATGGAAGCACAGCAGGCAGCCGATGAAGCGGACGCTCTGACGATGGAATGAGGTGGATTGTATGCGGTTTATCATAGCGGGTCAGACCGGCGTGGGTACCAGCGAACTGGTGCTGCGGCTGGCAAAACTGACCGGATCGGAAGAAAATACATTGGAATACACAGCTCTGGCTTTTGACGATATAACAGAGGAAGAAATGTCTCTGCCGGAATGCGAAGGGGTGATTGTGGCGGTAAACCTGCTGGAAGGGCCTATGCCGGGGACAAGAGAAGTGATCCGCCGGGCAAAACTGGGGCAGATTCCGGTGGTGGGCATTGCGCTGACCCATCTGGATCAGTTCCTGGCACAGACGCAGATCCGCCATTCCATCAGAGAACTGGTAGGCTGGGAGACCAGAGAACTGCTTTCGCTGTACGGATACACGGACGATGCCATTCCGCTGGCGGAACTGGGACTGGTTTCCGGCTGTGAGGACAGCGTGGCGGCATTCCGGGATGCGGTGCTGGCGTATGTAAAAAAATAACAAAATTAGCGGGTATTTTTTGACGAAATACCCGTTTTTTGATTGCTGAACGTGGCTAAAACAAAAAATTCATATATTATTCACAATCAGGATGAGGAACAGTGGTAAAATATAGGCAGAGTTTTACGACAGAAAGGAATATACATATGAAAAAGATGCATAAGCGTATCTGCCTTTTTCTGGCGCTGCTGATGACGGCTTCTCTCTTTGCCGGATGCGGAGAGGCGGCAGGCGATGAAACCACTGCGGATACGGCTGCTGAAGTTGTGGAAACCGAAGCCGAGACCGATGAGCTGGAAGCCAGAAAAGCCATTCCCGACGATCTGCCGGATATGGATTTCGGCGGATATGAATTCCGGATCCTGACCTATTCTCCCAAAACCTATGAAGTGGAAGAGCTGACGGGGGATGTGGTGGACGATACCAAGTACGACCGTCAGATGTATATAAGCGAAACCTATAACGCGGAAATCAAGGCAGCTACCTCCGCAGGGATTGCGGAACTGGATGCAGAACTGCGCGCTGCTGTAACCGCAGGGGACGACGCCTATGATATTGCCATCCCGCACCAGATCACCAGCGGCCCCGGCTTCATTACATCCAACCTGATTCTGGACTGGAACACGGTTCCCTATATCAATATGGAAAAGCCCTGGTGGAACCAGCGGATCAATGAAACCATCAATATCATGAACAAGCAGTTCTATATTGCCGGTTATATTTCCATGCCCGCGCCGTTCTGTATGTTTGTCAACAAGGCATACATGGAAGACTACGGTTACGGCGATATTTACAGCATCGTCAGAGAAAAGAAGTGGACCTTCGATATGCTGACCGAAATGGCTGTGGCTACCACCATGGATCTGAACGGTGACGGGGAAATGACCCCTGACGCTGACCAGTATGGGATCACCTGCAACAACGACAATATGACCCTGAACTTCATGTATTCTTCCGGTGTACTGTCTGTTCTGATCGATGACGAAGGCAAACCCGTGCCCAACACCTACAACGACAAGATGCTGTCCCTGGTAGAAGGCGTATATTATCTGGTGCATGAAAGCCAGACCTGTATTTACGACGATTACAACACACAGGATACTGTCGGCAGACCGGCATTTGCGGAAGGCAGAGTTATGTTCCGTACCGGCGAAGTACATGAACTGTCCAAGTTCCGCGATTCCGAACTGGATATTGGTCTGATCCCCTATCCCATGTGGGACGAAACACAGGGCTATTACGCTACCCATGTTGACGCATGGAACGGTATGCTCTGCATTCCCGTAACTGCCACCGATCCGGAAAGAACCGGTTTCCTGACGGAAGCAATCGCAGCGTACACCTACAAGTACTGTATCCCCGCTTACTATGATGTAGCGCTGGGTACCAAGTTCGTGCGTGACGAAGAATCCACCGAAATGATGGACCTGATTTTCGACAGTGTGGTATATGACTTCGGTTATATCTTCGACTCCTGGAAGGGCTGCACCTGGACTCTGCCCAGAATGATGGGCGGCAACGGTTCCACCGACCTTGCTTCCTACTGGAAGGGTATCGAAAAGACTATTACCAAGCATTACGAAGACCTTTACGAGGCGGTTGCCGAAAACGGCTGATTGCCCTCTGAAAAAAACGAAAATGGCATGGCTCTGCGGGGTCATGTCATTTTTGATGCGGCCAGAAAGGCTGTGCTGAACAACCAAAATATGTGGTGAAAAGCACCAAAAATACAGAGGGCGATTTGTTCATGCATACGAAAGCGTGAAATAGCCGGAACAATTCACGCATGGCACTTGCAATCTGCGGGAAAATCATTTATCATATAGATACATTGTGGGGAAATGCGTCTTGGAGCACAATATATTCCAAAATGCACCCGCAAGAACAAGATTGTGAGGTAATAAATTATGGCAATTGGTGCAAATGATAAGGTAAGAGTCGGTATCATCGGCTGCGGCGGTATCGCCAACGGTAAGCATATGCCTTCTCTGGCAAAGATCCCGCAGGTGGAAATGGTTGCTTTCTGTGATATCATCGTGGAAAGAGCAGAAGCTGCTGCTGCCAAGTACGGTGCACCCGGTGCTGCTGTATATGAAGATTATAAGAAGCTGCTGGAAGACAAAACCATCGACGTAGTTCATGTTCTGACTCCCAACAGAGCACACAGCTTTATCACTGTTGACGCTCTGGACGCAGGCAAGCACGTTATGTGCGAAAAGCCCATGGCAATCAACTCCGTGGAAGCCAAGAAGATGCTGGACGCTGCCAAGAGAAACGGCAAGAAGCTGACCATCGGTTACCAGACCCGTCAGAGAAGCGATTCCCAGTTCCTGAAGGCAGAAGCAGAAGCCGGCACTTTCGGTGATATCTACTACGCCAAGGCAACCGCAATCCGTCGCCGTGCCGTTCCCACCTGGGGTGTATTTCTGAATGAATACGAACAGGGCGGCGGTCCCCTGATCGACATCGGTACCCACGCACTGGACCTGACTCTGTGGATCATGAACAACTACAAGCCCGCATACTGCCTGGGCACCACCTACCACAAGCTGAACAAGGATACCGAAACCGGCAACGCATGGGGCGACTGGGATCCCGCCAAGTTCACCGTGGAAGACAGCGCATTCGGTATGATCGTAATGGAAGACGGCGCAACCATCAATCTGGAAGCTGCATGGGCACTGAATACCCTGGATGTTAAGGAAGCTGTTACTTCCGTATGCGGCACCAAGGCCGGCGGTGACCTGTGGGACGGCGTTCGTATCAACGGTATCCGTCAGGGCAGACAGTATGTTCTGAAGCCGGATCTGTCCGCAGGCGGCGTAGCATTCTATGACGGTGCTGCCGGTGACGACATGGCTACCAGAGAAGCCCGTCAGTGGATCAATGCTATCCTGAACGACAAGAATCCCTGCGTACTGCCCGAACAGGCATACTGCGTAACCCAGATTCTGGAAGGTATCTACACTTCCGCCAAGACCGGCGATATCTATCGCTTCAACAAGTAATTCATACAGATAAAATATATCCATACGGAGGATTTACATATGGAAAAGGTAAGAATCGGTATTATCGGCTGCGGCGGTATCGCCAACGGTAAGCATATGCCCTCTCTGGCAAAGATTCCGGAAGCTGAAATGGTTGCTTTCTGTGACATCGTGATCGAAAGAGCTGAAGAAGCTGCCAAGAAGTACGGCGTAGAAGGCGCAAAGGTTTACGAAGACTATAAGCAGCTGCTGGAAGACAAGACCATCGACGTGGTTCACGTTCTGACGCCCAACAGAGCACACAGCTTTATCACTGTTGACGCTCTGGACGCAGGCAAGCATGTAATGTGCGAAAAGCCCATGGCAATCAACTCCGTGGAAGCCAAGAAGATGCTGGACGCTGCCAAGAGAAGCGGTAAGAAGCTGACCATCGGTTATCAGAACCGTCAGAGAAACGACTCCCAGTTCCTGAAGGCAGAAGCAGATGCCGGCACTTTCGGTGACATCTACTATGCAAAGGCTACCGCTATCCGTCGTCGTGCCGTTCCCACCTGGGGTGTATTCCTGAACGAATACGAACAGGGCGGCGGTCCCCTGATCGACATCGGTACCCATGCACTGGACCTGACCCTGTGGACCATGAACAACTACAAGCCCGCATACTGCCTGGGCACCACATACCACAAGCTGAACAATGACACCGAAACCGGCAACGCATGGGGCGACTGGGATCCCGCCAAGTTCACCGTGGAAGACTGCGCATTCGGTATGATCGTCATGGAAAACGGCGCTACCATCAACCTGGAATCCGCATGGGCTCTGAACACTCTGGATGTAAGAGAAGCTGTTACTTCCGTATGCGGCACCAAGGCCGGCGGCGATCTGTGGAATGACGGTGTTCGTATCAATGGTATCCGTCAGGGCAGACAGTATGTTCTGGAACCGAACCTGTCCGCAGGCGGCGTAGCATTCTATGACGGTGCTGCCGGTGATTCTCCCGCTGTAAGAGAAGCCCGTCAGTGGATCAATGCTATCCTGAACGACAAGAACCCCTGCGTACTGCCCGAACAGGCATACTGCGTAACCCAGATTCTGGAAGGTATCTACACTTCCGCCAAGACCGGCGATATCTATCGCTTCAACAAGTAATTGTACTTTTCTGTGGGGACGGTCCGAGCGTGTCATGGCCCGGCCTTTCCCCACGGTTTCTTTTCCCAACAAAATTTACAGACAAGGAAATAACGAATATGAAACTTTGTGTACTTGCGAATCTGTACGGTTCCAAGCCGCTGGACGAAGCTCTGTCCATTCTGAAGGGTATGGGCGTGGAAGCTGTTGAAATCGGCTGCGGCGGTTACCCCGGAAAGGCTCACTGCGATCCTGAAGTTCTGCTGAACGATGATGCCAAACTGCAGGAGTGGCTGGACACCTTCAAGAAGTATGATATCGAACTGGCAGCTCTGTCCTGCCACGGCAACCCTGTTCATCCCGATCCGGCCATCGCCGCTTCCTATGACAAGGATTTCCGCAACGCCTGCCTGCTGGCCGAAAAGGTTGGTGTGGATACCATCATCACCTTCTCCGGCTGTCCCGGTGATGCACCCGGCGCCAAGTACCCGAACTGGGTTACCTGCCCCTGGCCGGAAGACTTTCTGGCCATTCTGGATTATCAGTGGAACGAAGTGCTGATTCCTTACTGGAAGGAAGCCGGCGCTTTTGCCGAAGCTCACGGCGTAAAGCACATCGCTCTGGAACTGCATCCCGGTTTCTGCTGCTACAACACTGAAACCCTGCTGAAGCTCCGTGCGGCTGTTGGTCCCGTGATCGGCGCCAACTTCGACCCCTCTCACCTGATCTGGCAGGGTATGGAACCCGCTGCCGCTATCCGGATGCTGGGTGATGCCATCTATCACGTACACGCCAAGGATACCAAGATCGACGCCATCAATACCGCACGCATCGGCGTTCTGGATACCAAGCACTACAGCGACGAGGCTAACCGTGCATGGGTATTCCGTGCCGTTGGTTACGGCCATGACGCTTCCTACTGGAAGGATATCATGGACAATCTCCGTCTGGTTGGCTATGACAGAGTTATGTCCATCGAACACGAAGACAGCCTGATGTCCATTGATGAAGGTCTTGCCAAAGCTGTGGAATGCCTGAAGACCGTGATCATGCATGATCCCAAGCCGGGCACAATGGCATGGGCGTGAGTGCGGCGGATCTGTTTACTGCGGGACAAATTCTGCTGACTTCTCCGGCAACGGACGACCCTATTGTGGTAATTGTGATTGCCATGGTGATTTCCGGTGTGCTGATGCTGGTCTGCGGCGGACTGGGCCTTGCTGCCAGAATCCGGCGTGCAAAGGAAGCAAAAGCAGCGGAGAAGTATAAAACAAAATAAAAAGAAGGACAGATACCTTACGGGGTGTCTGTCCTTTTTGTCTGGGCAATTTATTCCAGAGGTTTTCCGAAACCGCAGAGCAGCTGGCCCTGAACGATCTCCAGTACGCCGTAGGAGGGACGGAAACCTGCGCCTGCGGAGCCGGGGTTGATACAGCGGACGGTGCCGTATACGGTATCTTCTCTGTGGTCATCACTCATGTGGGTGTGACCGTACAGGAGAATCTGCGCTTTTGTCCGAGCTGCGCTGGCGGCTGCCATCAGAATATCGTTTTTTACATGAAAATGGTGGCCGTGGGTCAGAAACAGGGTGAAATTCTCTGCGGTGACGATCCGGCTGGGTGGCAGCTTGCAGGCGGTTGACCACTCATCGCAGTTGCCCTTTACAGCATGGGCGGGAATATCGGGGTAACGATCCCGCAGTTCGGTAAAATCGCGCCAGCCGTCGCCCAGATGAATCAGCATATCCACACCACCGTGTTCCAGATGGTCTTTAACGGCCTTCTGCATAAAGGCGGGATTGCCGTGGGTATCGGAGAAAACGAGAATTTTCATGGTCATAGCTCCTGTTGGAAAGATATTGTCACGTGAGGCGAACAGTGCGTATACTGAAGATGATACGGATTTCAGATGGGAGGGTTTCTATGAAACTGGAGAAAAAGATGATCGATCAGATGCTGGCGCTGCCGGATGATAAGCTGTGGCAGATGTTTCAGCTGTTGTCCATGGGAAGCGGACTGAAAGTGGGAGATAAGGTACCGGAGCCTTCCGGGATGCGGAAACTGCGGGCAGTCCTGGAAGCGGTGACGGATTCTGATATCGGCAGAGTCATGGAACTGATTGAGATTTACAAGAGAACAAAGTGAGGGCGTATGGAAGGCGATATTTCGGAAATGCTCCGTCAGATTATGGGGAATCCGCAGTTCGGTTCCATGGTGCAGGCTGTAAAAGCACAAATGGGCGGTGAGGGGGACAGCATGCCGGATCCGGCGAAAATCATGGAGAAAATGCCGGAGATGATGGCTGCACTCGGCCCTTTGCTGGGCAGCAGCGGAGCACGGGAGACAGGACAGCAGGATGAACCGGAACGGGCGGAAGAATCGGAGAAACAAGAGGGAACGCCGGCATCGTCACCTTCTGCGGAGAAAGAGAATGCAGCTTCAGACAGAGAGCCGGACAGGGTGGCGGAAAACGGACTGCCGCCGGTTATGCAGCAGTTTTTCAGACCGGGAAGCCGGGAAAAACGAAACAGACTGCTTTCGGCACTGAAACCCTATCTCAGTCCGGCCAGATGCATACTGATTGACAGAGCCATGTCTGCCATGCAGATGGGCGAACTGCTGGGAACGGTGATGCCGCAGGACAAAGGGCGATGAAGGAGGGGCGTTTTGTATTCCAGAAATACAGACAGAGGCGGAAGACGGATCAAGCTGCCGCCTGGCTATGACGGAAGTACATTCCGGCACGACACGGGAGAGATCCGCAGACTGGCAGAAGAAACAGATATGAAGATCCACAGCCCTGATAGGGAGGCGTCAGAACCGGAGATAAATGAATCTCCGATACCGGAAAAGGAACGCAGAACAGAGGCTGTTTTCCAGGATGCTCCTGTAAGTATACCGGATGGGGCGGCATCATTGCTGCTTCCGGTACAGAAAGAAGAAAAGCGGTCGGCGGAATCCTTTCTGGAAGGGCTGCTGAAAGGACTTGGAAGCGAGGAATGGCTTCTGTTTCTGCTGATCCTGCTGCTTGCGGCAGACGGAAATGACTGCTGGGATGCGATTCTGCTGCTGGGACTGCTGCTGGCGGTGTCGGACAAATGAGCGTTATTCTGTGAGATACCGGAGAAGCGCCAGAGCATCCGGCAGGTTGTCGGAGAGCAGAGCATCCACATCGCCGCTGCGGAATTCGATTTCTTCCCGGAAACGGGTATCCATGTACAGTGTTATTTCCAGAGAATCGGGAGTATCCGGAGAACCGGCGACACAGAAAAAAGAAATATGATTACGGTGGAGCATATACTGTACCAGTGTCAGAAGTCCACGGCAATGGGGCAGATACGCCGAAAGAGAATACAGTTCATTCCGGCAGGAGAAACCAACAGGCAGCAGAGTACATTCGGCCTGAAAAGTCAGACAGGCACAAGTGCCGTCACGGTACAGGGAAAGCATTCCGGTGCTGTCATCGGAGAGGGTGGTTATCAGATAGGACAGAAGTACAAACACATGGGTGAAAACAGAGACGGAAAAACGAACCTGATACATTTCTTCAGTGAGTGCAGTCGGTTTATCTGTCGTCAAATGCAGACATAGTCCGTCAAACTGTGGGGTATGCTGTATCCATGCAGCCAGCCGCGGCAGCATACGGGCAAGATCCAGAAAGACCGGTGTATCGGCTGTACGCAGTTCCCTGCGGTAAGATTTCAGGAACGGCAGGGTATCGGTATACAGAACCGGATCCTGCAGGTTCTCCATTTCTGTCACCAGCGATTGTACCAGAGGCGGAATGCTGGCCAGCAGAGGAGATGCGGCACAATACAGTTCCCGGAGAGAGGAAAACAGAAGTGTCAGAATCAGATGATGATTGGAGAACTGCTCCTGCAGACGGCGGATGATGGGCTGGCCTGCAGCATTGGCCACGGCACCCGGTACTGGATCATAATGGGAAAGCAGCTGGGCGGTATATCGTTCTGCGAATACGGCAGTAAACTGTTTATTGGGAAGCAAAAGCAGGCTGGGAACGGTAGGGAAACGCTCGGAACCGATACGCTTCGGTCGGCTGTTTCCGTGTTTTCCGCGGCAGAAAGCTTCAAAAGTTACGGCATCTGTCTGAGAAAGCACAGTATAAAAATCCTGCTGCCGGACGAAGCAGGAGGCTCTGTCCGGCAGCAAGGGAAGTTCATTCGGGGTATGCATACAACAGGGGAAATACTGTACAAGATCCCCTGAGGAACGGAATACATAACAGTATGTGTTGTTTGGATCTTTTTTCATTTCAGCAGAAGAACAGCTGGTATCAGTACCAGGAATCGCCTTCGGTCTTATAATAGGTTTCTTCGGGTTCCGTTTCTGTGGGAATAGGATTACCAGCCTCATCTTTGGGAGAGGTGGTGGCATAGGGGTTGGTTGTGGGGATGGATTCTTCTGTTTCCGCTTCCACTATGGGGATCTCGATTTCCGGAATCTCAGCGGCAATCATGGATTCCGGCGTGGTTTCCCGGATAAACTGGACATTGGTGATATCCAGATGCACCAGAGTATTGTATTGGGCAGACAACAGTACGGGATCGGCGGTTTTCAGCACTACCCGGAGGTTATAAACTTCAAAATTACCAGCCAGGGCGGCGCATACCTCCGACAACGTCATAGCGCCGGTGTTCGCTACTGTAAGTGCGGAAGCATCCATAGCCAGAAAATCGACAACAGAGGAAAGCATCTGTACCTGCTTGGCGTTTTCTGCATCCAGATAGATGCTGCTGGGAAGACAGGCTCCCATGGAGAAACTGCCTGTACCGCTGAGGGCATCATGAACGGCCTGCAGATACCGGCGGGCATTGTTGATGGCATCGGTGTCTGCCTCTGCGGTCAGCAGATCTGTGAACAGGATTTCATCAAAACCCATGACGTACAGTTCTGCTGCGATGGTACTGTCAATCAGGGCAGCGGTGTCGTTGTCCATTCGGCCAAGGGAGGAAGACATCACTGCGCTGAGCCGCAGATTCTGGGCTTTGGCTGCTGTAATTGTATTGAGCAGCCGTGTGTAGAATTCTGTATTTACACCGGTATCCGGCATCCGCAGCAGAGTAGACAGAGCGGGAGAAACGTAAACAAGTTCTCCGCCCCTTGTTACCTCGACCGATACGGTGTTGTAGGTCTGGGCAATGGTATGAACCCGTGCAAACAGACTGTCTTCCGTGTCATGGAGGATAAGATCCAGTCCGCTGGCAAATACGTTCAGGGAAGAATACCCGTCTGTTGTCAGAGGAGGCGTATTCTCTTCTCTGCCGGCGGCATTTCCGGAAGGAGGAACACTGGACTCCAGCTGTTCTTCCGCATTTTCGACTTTCTGCAGAAGAAGATTCCCTGTCAGAACCGCAAAACCGGTGACGAGAACGGCAGCCGCCAGAATAAACAGGATCCGGAAGAAGATGGTTTTGGCCTTTTGGCTGGCCTTGCGTCTGTATCTGTAGTATCGCAAAACGAACTCCTGATTCTGTTGGTATTATTCCATTGTGAAAATGGTATAGTTTTCCAGTGCGGGGAGAGGGGATACGGTAATGGTGGCAAGATGTTCCTGCAGGAGGGCATTATAAGCGGCATCAAAATATTCCTGACAGAGAGCATCGAAGTGTGTGTTCATATAGGAGGATTCCTTTTCATAGCGCATCAAGATGGAAAAACCTGCTTCGGTTTCCACGACTTCGGAGAATTCCCCTACATCCAGAGAAAAGGCAGCGTCCTCAAAAGCTTCCCAACGGTTTCCGCGAATGATATAGTAACCATCGGGATTGTTGAACATATACAGGTCTTCGCCGTACTTATCGATCATAGCATCGAAATCGGCACCCTTTTTCAGTTCAGCATACGCTTTTTCGGCAAGCGCACGGTTGTCTTCAGGGGTGTTTCCGTTGTCGGCAGCGATAAGGATCTGCTTGACACGGATGAATTCGTCCGATTCGATCTTGGCGCGGAGCGCGTCTTCTTCGGCCAGAATATCTCCGTTGTTCAGCATGGCATAAAACAGTTCTTCCGTCAGAACCGCATCCTGGGTAAGGAACCGGTACACGCTGTCATTCATGTAGAACGGTTCCAGACTGGCAAGATAGGCGTCCATGTCGTTTTCATAGCTTTCATAAATCTCATCCATGCGGGTGGAGACAGTTTCGTTGATCAGGGTACTGTCCGGGGTCAGATTATAGGTTTCTGCCAGAGAGAGGGTGACATACAGGCTTTTCAGCGTATTGACTGTGCTTGCCTCCAGCGCTTCCAGGCGGGTTTTTCCCTCGTCACCCAGCCACAGTTCGGCAGCGGCTGCTTCATCCAGACCGGCTTCGTATTCGTTTTTGTAGTTCATGGCTACATAACGGTACAGCTCATAGGGAACTTCATATCCGCCTATGTTCATAACAGGTGTCAGCTCTTCCTTGGTGCTGGACAGATCGGTTTTACTGCAGCCGGAAAACAACAGCGAAAGAGAGAGAAGCCCCGCTGTTATGGCTGCGGATCGTTTTGTATTCATATCCGGAAAACTCCTTCAGAAAATCATGTATGGAACAGTTGCATACTTAACCAAGTATACTATACCAAATCCACATGAATTCCATGTGAACAACCTTGGTGCATTCCGTTAAATCAACCGGAAACGCAGTGGCAGGGAGCCTGCATAGAATCGGGGGAAATGTTGTAAAACGCTTGCAATACGCCGGCAGGTATGGTATAATTTCTCCAGAAATGAACCTGGAGTGGTGTGAATATGGATGATTTTACCTCCCGTGTGGATCTGCAGAAAATTATAAACGAACAGAACCTGGAAGTGCTGTATACGCCGGAAGATCCTGCCGGACTGATGATCAGCAGCTTTGACGTGAACCGGCCCGGTCTGGCGCTGGCTGGCTTTTTTGATCATTTCGATCCCCGGCGAATCCAGCTTCTCGGAAATGCGGAGTGTCTGTATCTGCAGAAAATGGAAGAAGAACAGCGCAGGGAACGTGTTACCGCTTTTCTGCAGCACAACCCGCCGGCGCTGATCTATACCGACAGCAACAAGCCGGACGAGCTGACGCTGGAGCTGGCAGAATATTTTGAAGTGCCCGTTCTCTGTACGGAAGATCTGACCAGTGACTTTATGGCAGCACTGATTGCGTATCTCCATGTACAGCTGGCACCGCAGATCACCCGGCATGGCGTACTGGTGGAGGTATACGGTGAAGGGATTCTGATCACCGGTGACAGCGGTGTCGGGAAAAGTGAAACTGCTATCGAGCTGATCAAGCGCGGCCATCGTTTTATTGCGGATGACGCCGTGGAGCTGCGTAAGGTATCCGCCAAAGCCATCGTAGGCAGGGCGCCGGAAATTATCAAGCATATTATCGAGCTTCGCGGTATCGGGATTGTGGACGTACGCCGCCTGTTTGGTATGGGGGCAGTCAAGGAAACCGAAAAGGTGGATATGATTATCAATCTGGAACCCTGGGTGCAGGGGAAGATGTACGACCGTTTGGGTCTGGATACGGAATTTACGGACATTATGGGGATCAAGATTCCTTCTCTGACCATTCCTGTAAAACCTGGTCGGAACCTGGCTGTCATTCTGGAAATTGCCGCCATGAACAACCGTCAGAAGCGGATGGGCTACAATACGGCGGAAGAATTCAACGCCAGACTGATGCAGAGCATGGGCCTGTGATGATGACAAAAGATATTCTGCGCCGTCACGCCATGGCGCTGTACGATTTCTGTGAGTATCCTGCGGTGCGATACAAGATTCTCTATCGGATTTTGGATGTACCGTATGATGACCGGGCTCTTACCGCACTGCGCCCCGTTTTTCTGCAAAGCGATATCGTGGAAGAAATGTTTTCACTGCAGAACCGGGACGGAGGCTGGGGGCCGCTGTGGTCCAAGGATTATTCCGTGAAAAGCAAAATACCCACCTCCATGACCGGGATCGACCGGTGTCAGTACATTGGTCTGACGCTGGAGGACCGGGATATTTTGTTTATGGCGAAGGAGTATCTGGAGTCGTTTCTGGATGGAACGGCAAAAGAGAATCCGTATGAGAAAAATGAGAGGGCGATTCCCTGGGGCAGAGCCAGAATCTGCACAACGCTGGAAGGGCTGGAACGGGACAATCCTCTGTGCGACGATACCTGGAGACAGTGGGAATATATTGCAGGCAGAGCCTATCAGGATGGGGAATATTCCTACGAGAGAGACCGGGCTGCACAGCATGATGTTTTTCTGACAAGGGAAGACAGGCTTGTGCCCATGCAGTGCGGTTTGCTCCTGCAGAGAAGAGAACAGATGCCGGAAACGCTGGAGGGAGCCATGCTGCGGCATATCGGCAGACATGCGGCGGAACATGGACACTTCTGGGACAAAACAATGGAAGTACTGCCGGAATCCTTCTATAATAAATACACCCGCCGGTGGATGCCTACAGCACATCAGGTGAATCAGTTTCGTGGTTCGGCACTGTATCTGGAACGATTTGCAGGCTGGCTGCTGGAACAGGCAAATGCAGATGGTCTGTGGGATTGGGGACCCCAGGAAAAAGATCCGTGGGGTTACTTCGGTTACCATTCCTGCAATCGGAAGTACGCACACAATCGTGTGGTGGACTGCAGTATGGAAGTGCTGGGATTTCTGAAAACCTATCTTGTACGCAATGCTATATAATAAGGAAGTGAATGTATGACCTGGGAACAACTGGAAGGCAGATGCAGAGAATGCCGGAAATGCGCTCTTTGCCAGACCAGAACCAATCTTGTATTCGGTACAGGGAACCGGCAGGCGGATATCCTCTTTGTGGGGGAAGCGCCGGGAGAACAGGAGGATCTGAAGGGGATTCCTTTTGTGGGGCCTGCGGGACAGCTATTGGATCTGTATCTGGAAGCGGTCGGTATTTCCAGAGAACAGGTTTATATCGCCAATATTCTGAAATGCCGTCCGCCGCGGAACCGTGATCCTCTGCCGGAAGAGCAGGACGCTTGTATGGGTTATCTCAGGGAACAGGTGAAGCTGATCCGCCCGAAAATGATTGTTTGTCTCGGCAGAATTTCCGCCATGCGTCTGATTAAACCGGATTTCAAGATTACAAAGGAACATGGGATTCTGCAGAAAAAAGGGGATTTTGTGATGACGGCAGTCTATCATCCGTCAGCTCTGCTGCGTGACGCTTCCAAAAAGGAAGATATGTATAGGGATATGAAGCGGATACGGATGTATCTGGATGAATATGTGGGGAGATAAGACAAAATACCCAACGGGAGGTACCGGAAAACGGTACCTTTTGTGCTTTAGGGAAAAGGGACAAAAAAGGTGAAAAAAGTCAGAAAAAGGTCTTGACAAGAGGGAGCGGGTGTGATATAATATCGAAGCTGTCTGAGAGGGGCGGTGTGGAGCAAGGCTCCCGAAAAAAACTGAAAAAAGTTTTGAAAAACCTCTTGACAAAAGGAAGCGTGTGTGATATAATATACAGGCTGCCGACGAGAAGGACAGCCGGTATTCACTGAAGTGAAACCGAGAAGCTCATTGAAAATTGAACAACAATCATGTGTACAAGCTTAACAAAGCAAAGTACAAGAGACTCCGAAAATTCTTTTGAATTAAATGAAGCTCTATAACAAGTAATTGAGCAAACAGAATCACTCTGATGAGTTGATAACATCCAGCGGAGACGCTGGTTGATATACAATT